>HF987896.1:56597-125060 GCA_000431135.1 Clostridium sp. CAG:590 | reverse complement strand
ATATAGTTCTTAGTTCCATTCATCCGCTATCGTAAGAAATGTTTCATTCCATGTAAAACGTTTTTTGTCATATTTCACATTTACATTATTATATATATTATTTATATTACATATATTTTTTAAATATTTTGCCAGATTAGTTGCTGAACACTCCTCCACAGAAACAATATTATCACTATATTGTGTCATATCTTTATTTGCAAACGAATTCGTAATAACCTTCATTCCAAACATTGCCATTTCTAATGGAGGGTAACTGGGATGAGGTGACACCATTAACGATATACCAATCCGACTTTCCAACATAAGTTTTGCATATTCATCCAACGATAATTTTCCAACTGAATGTATTTTCAACCCTTTTCCAATATCAACATCTTCAAATTTCTCACCAGCGGATATAACTTTCCATTCATTTGCATCTTGCTGAATCTCAACCCACTGTCTAAGCGATTCCACAATCAGTTCAAATGCATTCCTCGGTGTACTCGGTCTTCCGTATATTAATATCTGTTTTTTTCTCTCCGGAAATTCTTTGACATTTTTGAGATACTTAACTAACTCCTTATTCAATTCCGGCTCAAAATACCACATCTTATAAAATTTATAAGATTTATCTGCAAAATAATCATATAAAAGTTTTGTATTAAAAACAGCCATAACATCCACGTCCATCTTATAGGTACTCTCTGCCATAAGATACTTTGAAGACCACGGATAGAATCCTGGCTCATAATCCTGAATAAAATATAACAACGGTTTACAATTTCCATAAGCCAGCTTCTGAAATTGGATTATTTCCCGTACCAAGTATGCGCTCCACCAACATGTTGCCATAAACACATCATTTGAAGATATAGCTAATGTTTTCTTTGTTCGACAACTCATATCAACAATTTGTTTATCAACATTGCTGTCCTGATCCCATTCGACCAATTGGTAACCCTCAACCGATACAGCACATTTTCTGTCAAACTCGGCATCCAATATTATAATCCGACTATTGCATCCCATCTGTAAACACATCTCTTGAAAAAAAGTCAATGCTGTTGCAATTCCACCAAATACATGTTTTTTTTGCAACGAAGGCACTACTAAATTACATCTCAAACATTTCGTACCATTATTAGTTGTTCTGCATTCTAATTTTCTAACCTCTGGCACATCCGTTGCCATAGTCATATGCTGTATTTTTTCATGAAAAAAAGAATATAATTTCACAACACTCTTATTATATTTTATTTTTGATAATAAACTATTCATCTTTCTTCCCTGTTACTCGCTAATTCATTAATGTATTTTGCCAATTGTTGATTATTGCTCTTCAATCTTTCAATATATCGATTAGATGCATCCAAATACATCCCCAACATTTTTTCATCAGTCAAAGAATATATCTCCATTGCTACTCTTATCACGCATGGTTCACCATCAAAATGTCCGATTACAATTTGCGGATCATTATTATAGAAAACAATCTTTTTACCACTCGCCCCTACCACATTATGATCTAAATAATCAAACTTTATTTTCTCATTATTCTTATTAAACAATTCTATTTGGAAATTCTCTACAACGCACGCCTGATTAAACGGATCAAATCTAAGTTCATTTATCTTTTTATCACAAACCGGCAGTTTCCATTCAATACTTATTCTTCCACCTGTCATATAATCAATCTTAGAAATAAATTCTTGTAAACTATTTTTTTCATTATATCCATCCCCATAGTCATAGTACAACTGTGCATATTTTGTATTCTGATATATGTCCTCAATGGGGTTCCACTTATTCAAACGATATTTTTGTAACGCAGTATTATATGAATCATCCGCTCCAAATACATATTCGTTAAATCTCACATTCATCTGTTCATAGATTTTATATTGATCAGGTTCTATATCCAACTCTTGTAACAATTCTTCATAGCCAAACATTTGGTTCATTATATCTGCATAGTTAACAAATAAGTCCAGACATGCCCTCCAAATAACAAAATCATAAGGAATCAGAAAATCAAAAAACCACTCATAATCAATAATTTTATAATCATCTTTTGTCTTTATAATATTCTCTAATATATTATCAATATTAATATATCGACCGGCTTTTCCTGTTATCTGATCTCCATAATCACCAAATATTTCTATAAAAGCATCTGAAATTTCAAATTCTCTACACCCCTCTCCTAGCTTATAGATCAAATCTCTATATCGAAACAATAATTGAAGTGCTGCAATCCTATTTCCACCTTGGATTGTTTCACATAAAACTGAACTCATTGTCTTTCCTTCAACAAAAGGAAAAACAATACTATCATTCTCTATCTTACAGTTAACTGGTTGAATATTCTCTAATTGATATCTCGATACATAGTCCACCATACGCAATACATGGTTCTTACCTTCGTTGTACAAAGCCATCTTTTCCGCATAACGCACTCCATCCTCTTCTATTATTCTAGTACGAATTTGAAATTGTTTTTTTCTTTCTTTCGTTATTTTTGCATACAATACCTGTCTCATGCTTCCACCTCGACAAAATACGAATTTGAAAATATATCAAATAATCCATCATCAATAATTTCCTTCACAGCATCATTTAGATCAAACATATTCAACGCACCATTATCATATACTGCATCATTATACGTAACACTGTCTACATTTGGTAAATAGGCATCCGAAAATATCTGTTGTGGAAACTTATAATCAGGGAACGGATAATAAAAATTGCAATTTTTATATCCTGCTTTTATAATAATATTCTTCAAACCTTCCTTTGAAAAAGTTCGAACCTTACTTTTTGTTCTATGATACCCAGTAATACTTTCATAATACATTCCAGTATGATCCTCTGTCTGCCCACCCCAATATTTCAATCCATATTTATTTTCAATAGCAATCAATACTTTTCCGTTAGGCTTTAACATCTTCCTAATGTTTCTTAGAAAATCAACATACGGATTATCCGTATCAGTATAATATGCCGCATACTCTAACACACCAATTAGTGTAATATAATCATATTGTTTTTCCAACTTTAATTTATTGAAATTCGCAACATATATTGTAACATTTTGACACAATCGATTACGGTATGCATTTATCAAACAACGTCTTTCCGACAGATCAACACAATCAACATGATTGGCTTTTCTTGACAATACCCCGGTAATAGCTCCACATCCTGCTCCAACCTCTAATACATCCGCATTCTCCTCAAAATCATACCATTCAAGTATATTTTGTCGAACCGGAGACAAATGATATAGCACAGGCCAACGGTTATCCTCCCGAATAATCTTATCAACATCTGATTCATTTTTCACTAATTCCAATATGTCATTCTCTATGTCACCATCACTATAGCTGTCTTTATCCGAATAAAATGAATAGTCCATAGTTATTGCATCAATCTTTTTAATCATTCTTAACCCTCTATTTATTCAAAATATCCTTAATATCGTTTACAAAAGAAAAAACATCATCGTTATATACATATGACTCGTTTTGTTTATCTACTTTGACAATCTCATCATATTCTTCACATAACTCAATCAACTGCCTTGTTATCGTTGTAGGATTCACGCAACTTAATGAATACACATCCTCATGAAATGAAGTCAAGTCTTTATTACCAAATGCATTTGTAATAACCTTTACCCCATAAGTAGCCATCTCAAGCGGTGGATAACTCGGGTGCGGAGATACCATTAATGATATACCTGCATAGGATTCTGCTAAAGTGTGTGCATATTGTTCAATTGTCAATTTACCAACTGATTTCACTATACAACCGTTTTCCAATTTAACATCAGGATGCATCTCTCCCGCTGAAAGAATCTCCCATTGATCACTCTTATCATACTCTTTCGACCATTTATTCAATGCTGCAATAACCAATTTAAATGCATTTCTTTCAGTTCCAGGTCTTCCATATATCAATATCTGTTTTTTCTTATCAAATACATTATCATACTTTTGTAATTCATTATACAAGGATGCATTTAAAACCGGTTCAAACACATAAGAATATTCAAATTGATATCCGTTAATGTCAAAATATGTCTTTAATTCTGATGAATTAAAGATTGCTATCATTGGATATTCTGATTTATAAGTTGCATCTGCCAACATATATCTGGTTGACCACGCATAAAAGCCTGGTTCGAAATCTTGAATAAAATAAATATACGGATTAGGCTTAATTCCAAATTCTTTTTCAAACATCTCATATGCTTCCATTGCACAATGTGCCGTCCACCATCCTGTAAACATAAAGTAATCTGTAGACGAAACCGGTATTCCACAACCGTCACGATATGCATATGAAACAATTTGTTTTCTTGCATTAGAATCCTTCACAGGTGCAACAACCTCATACTCCTTATATTGTTCTAACGCCTCCTTAGACGGCACCGCATCAACAAGAATAATACGTTGGTCATATCCTAAACATTCTGCAAGCTTAACATAGAATTTAATTGCTGTTGAAATGCCACCAAATACATGTTCTGGATTAATAGATGGAACTAACAAATTCAATCGTTTTCTTTCTGATTCAGTATGTCTAAAATAATATGGATTAATCTCATCCACTTTTACATCTTGCGCTGTAATGCAATCATCTGTTGTATCAGCAATCTGCTCTGCCTTTACATCATTTTCGTTTAATAAATGTTTTACAGTCGGTTGATATACATAATAGTCTAAATTATTATTATAGAATGGATCACCTTGTTCTCTATACGGTGTATATACCTTATAAGACATCTTAAAATCAATATCCGGAACATAAGAATCTCTGGATTTAGATTCATAATGATACAAACGAACATTTGGATCATATATATTATATAATCCTCTCTGCGATGCACGTATACCCAATTCAATATCACTACCGCATATAATAAATCTCTCATCAAATCTTCCAATGTTGTTTAATGTGTTACTAGAAACTGCAAGGCAGGCTCCTGTACAAGCAGTCACATTTCTTGTAACCATAGGTGAAACAAACGGGGAGCCATAATGAATCGGTTGCATTCCTTTAAACACATGTTCTGCCCAGCCGCCCATTCCAACAACAACTCCCGCATGTTGGATGGTACTATCTTCATATAACAATAATCCACCTACAACACCAACATCCGGACGCAAAGCCTTTTCAGCTAATCTTGTTAACCATTCTGGTTCAATAATCTTAACGTCATTATTCAAAAATACATAGACATCAGCATTACATATGTTCATTCCATAATTGTTTAACTTTGACCAATTAAATTCAAACAACGCATCATGTACAGAAACATTATTATATTGTTTCTGTACACTATCAAAATACACATATGTTTCCATTTCTACAGAATTGTTATTCAATATAACAATTTCATAGTTTCTGAATGTTGTATTCTCCTCAATACTCTCAATCGCAACCTGTAACAAATCAACATGATCCTTCGTTGGAATAATAATTCCAACTTTTGTATTCTCCGGTATTGCATATCTGACATCATATACAAACAAACTATCTGTTTCCTTTGCAACCGCTGCTCCCACACCATATCTTTGATCCAAATAATTTTGTATTGCATTCAACCCTGCTGTTTGAGCATATGGTTTTGCTTCTGGATTTGCCGCAGTTGAGCTTGGAATATCTCTCCATGAATATAATACCATCGGAATATGCTTAATATTATTTGTAAGCAACGTCATACGAAGCAACAAGTCATAGTCCTGACTTCCATTATACTCTGTACGAAATCCGCCAACTTGCTCAAACAAACTGGATCTGAAGCCAATCAAATGACCCATATACATCTGACTTAAGAAAAGATCAGGAGACCAGTCCGGTTTATACAAAGGATCTCTATGGTGCCCTTTCATATCTACAATATCCTGATCACTATATACAATATCCGCCCCAGAATTTTTAATGCACCGATAAAATTCGTCCAATGCGTAAGATGCAATCTCATCATCATTATCCATTAATAAATAATATTCCCCGCTTGCCATTTCTGCTGCAAGATTAGTTGTAACCGAAATACCTCCATTTTTATCCGCATACTTTATTTTTATCTGATTGTCATTAATCTGTTGTAAATATTCTCGCACTTTAGAATCTGTGGAACAATCATCTACAATACATAATTCCCAATTCGTATAATTCTGCGCTTTAACGCTATCAATAGCAACCTGAAGCCAATTAACATCTACATTATAAACAGGCATAAGAATTGAAAATTTTATATTTCCCTTATATTTTCTCCGTTGAGATTTATCCGGTAAATATGACGTATCTTTTGAAACAACCGACGTCATCATTCTGTATGTCTCACGAACACCATGTTCTTTCAAAAATTTAACTCCCTGACCAACTAATGCCGGCTGATTCGCAATCGTTCTAATTACTCCCATCATTCTCCACCTTTCTTAATTTCAATCGTAGAATCAACATCAAAATAACCATTTGTTATCTTATCTGAAATAACCTGAATACAACAAATATCATACAGTCGATTATAAACAACTAAATCATCACCCTCATAACCGGTACAACCCAGTTGTAATAAATATTGTCCATTTTGTAAAGTCATTTTTTGTTTAAAAGATATTTCTATAATATCGTTCTTTTGACAATTACCCGTATCTACACCTTCTATAAAGCTATTCGTTCCACAAAGATCTGTAGATTTCAAGTCTTTAATTCCAAAGGCAAATATGGGATTCGCTATTGATTCATGAAACGCAACTTTCATTTTAATCGTAAAAACATCAAATTTCTTAACCGTAGTCGTGAGCATTCCATCATGATCAAAAATTCCAAAATCAATAATCTCAGCCCTATTATCACCATATATCTCTTTATTAGGATTAATCAACATAGAATTCTTCCATTCATCAGATGAACCAACATTAGAACCTGATCGGGATTCATTCGTTTTCTTTTTTTCACCGTTTTCTACATCTTTTTCCGGATTATATTGATTGACCAGTATACGTTTATACACATTGACCATTTCCTCCGCAGGACCCTCTTCCAACTTCGTTCCATGATCAATAATAATTGCCCTATTGCAATATTTGATAACACTTCCCATATCATGAGAAACAAACAAAATTGTTTTGCCACTTTTTTTCAGCTCATCCATTTTTTTAAAACACTTTGCCTGAAAAAACGCATCTCCAACTGACAAGGCTTCATCAACAATTAAAATATCCGGGTCAACGCTAATAGCAACAGCAAACGCCAATCGTGCAAACATACCACTAGAATATGTTTTTACCGGCTGATAGATAAAATCACCAATATCCGCAAACGACACAATATCATCTATTTTTTCATCCATTTCTTCCCTTGTAAATCCAATCATTGCACCATTCAAATATGCATTTTCTATACCCGTATACTCTGGATTGAATCCTGCGCCAAGCTCTAACAACGCAGATATTTTCCCATTAATAACAATATCACCACTTGTCGGTGTCAAAACACCTGTAATAATCTTTAATAGTGTTGACTTACCCGCTCCATTCGTTCCAATCAGTCCTAGCATTTCTCCCTTTTTAACATCAAAACTGACATTATTTAATGCGAAAAAATCTTTATGTCTTTTCTTTCCTGTTACGCTAAACGCCTCTTTTACACGATCCGCCGGTTTCTTATATAACTTATATGTTTTTACAACATTTTTTACTTGGATTGCATAATCTTCCATAATCAATCTCCTCTACAATATATCTGAAAAATGCGGTTTTAACCTTTTATAAACAAAGCTTCCCAACAGTGACAACAGAAAAACCACTATCCAGAAATATATTGTACTTAACCATCTATCACTTATCCAAATATGATTAATCAATGTATCTCTATATCCTTGTACAACATAATATATAGGATTCAACCGCAAAATAAATTGCAACACACTCTTCCCATTAATTCGAGTAATGTTCCACATGATCGGAGTAACCCATATTCCAATCGTCATCAAAATATTAATAATTTGCGTAACATCCTTGAAAAAAACCGCAATCGCTGAAGTAAAATAAGACAATGCAAGCACCAATAAAAATAAACATATTGAATAATATAGCAATTGTATAATTATTAATCCAGGAAACCGCCCCGCAGCAGCATAACATACAATCATTACAAAAACAAAAAAAACATGTACATATAAAGAAGACGCCACTTTAACAAATGGTAACAATTTTATATCAAATACAACTTTTTTAACCAAATAACTATATTCAATAAAGCTACTCGTTGCATTCATCCACGCTTCTGAGAAAAAGAACCATGGCACTAAGCCTGCCATCAGCCACAATACAAACGGAGCGCCATCTTCATCCCCACTACCAAATGCAATCTGAAAAACAAACCAATATAAAAGAATAATAACTACAGGTTGAACAAACGCCCAAAACACTCCAAAAAATGAACCTGCATATTTGTTTTTAAAATCATTTTTAATTAAAAAATTAAGCATTTTTTTATTATTTGCCTTTATGTCATTCTTTTCCATTTTTTTCTCCATTTATTTATATTTTCCCAATCAGCATCAAGAATCTCACTACAACTTCCGACGCTAAACTTGTTCTCCATCTTCTATAATAAAAAACTTTTCTTAACGCCTTGTCCAAACTATATTTTTCTGAGACAAACCATGATAAAATAATTTCATCGTTGTTTTTCATTTTATTCTGAAAAACAATCCAAAAATTCTCAGTCAAATTGTGAATTTCCGTTTCATTTTTTAACGAATTCCACAACCACTTAAATCGGCTAGTCAAATTACCCCCGGATACGCTATTATCCAATCTTCTATGCCAGGCTCCCATATAAGGATCTACATAAATTGTTCCAAATTCCGTAGCAATCAACTCTGCCCACCAGTCATGAGAAATTAACTCTCTTCCATTTGCCAACAACATCAGTTCTCTCAATTTTCGGTTAATCACTGTGGAAAAGCCTAAATGAACACACTCTGTTATTGCCTTATAAAAAGGGTAATCTTCCTGAGCTAAACCAGATTCACCTGTTATTTGCAATCTTTGATCAGTTATATAATAATTATGACAATACATTGCAGGTGTATCCTGATCCATTTGTTCTAATTGCATAACTGCTCTTTCAATCTTTTCTCTATCCCACACATCATCCTGGTCGGAAAATGCCCAATAATCACTATCCTCTGCCTCTAAAAGAAGCTGCATAAAACTGGCTCCATAACCCACATTATTACCTTTAATGAACACTATTTTATTCTGTTGTTCATAACATTGTAATATATCTAACGTACGATCGGTAGAGCCATCATCTCTAACATATAATTTAATATTGTGATAAGTTTGATTCAATATACTCTCAATTTGATCTTTAATATAATCTTGTCCATTGTATGTAGACATTAATACATTAACCCGTTTCATATCATTACTCCACAATTCATGTATCAGAATCTGTAGATTCTAATGTTTTATCCAAGTTAATCTCTATTTCTTCATCATCTATATCTTTTCCCATATATTTGTTCATTTGTGCCACCATCTGTGCCAGCCTTCTTATCCTCGCTGACAATCGCGAAACCGTAACTGTTAAAACAAATATAATCGCAAGCGAAAACACAAATCCTAAAAAGAATATCATATTAATTGGTGAATATATTCCTAGCGTTGTGGCTATTTCCTGCAATTTTTCCGGCATTAATGCAAAGATGAATAAAATAGCAAGCACAATCAACCATACTAATGCATATTTTAATTCGAGTTTTCTCTTACGAATCATATTCAATATAAATAATAAAAGTAATGCTATCCCGACAATCAGTATTGTCTGAAATCTGGAAGTCATCATAGCTTATCGCACCCTTTCAATCAAAATAGCCAATGTAACCTTAAACATATAATACACAGATATTAATGGAGAAATAAAGGATACACCGCCTTGACGATCTCTCATCTCCACCGGAATCTCTGCAATTTTTCGTTTATGACGAATCAAACGCATTGTGCTCTCCGGTTCCGGATAGTCTCTCGGATATTCATTTGCAAACATCTCAATCGTCTTTTTATTACACATTCTCATTCCCGAAGTCGGGTCTGTAATAGTCTTACCACTTAACAATTTGATAAGTATAGTAAAATAGTGAATACCAATACGCCTTAAAAAAGTTGATTGAAATCCTGCATTGTCAATAAATCTTGATCCAATTACCATATCCAGATCATGATCTACCAAACAATCAACCATTGCATTCAAATACTCTGCCTTATGTTGACCATCCCCATCAAATTGCACTGCTATATCATACCCATGATTATATGCATACAAATATCCTGTCTGCACTGCACCACCAATTCCAAGATTGATTGGTAGATTCAGCACATTGTATCCCTGATATCTACAGATATCCATTGTATTATCCGTAGAGCAATCATTGATTATAATATAGTCAAAATCCGGCGCATTCTTCTTAATATCTTCAACAGTGAATATAATGCTCTGTTTCTCATTATACGCCGGTATAATTGCCAATTTCTTCATAAACACTACTCCAAATCATTCGACTTCTGTCCACTTGCATATAACTTAACTAACAATTTAACAATCGGACTCGGCCAAAATTTCTGATACATCAATACATCTTCATCTGACCGCTTATTATCATGAATAATAGCAGACGTCTCCGATTCCTCATGTATTCGGTGATACATCATAATATGACGATCAAATATAAAGTCACCTTGCAACTTGGAAAGCTTCTCCCATGCCTCCCAGTCCTCATTACTTCGGAATCCTGTTGAAAATACGGGATTCGGAAGATTCTCTCTCGCATATGCGACAGACGGACAACATATCGGAGATCCAAAAGACAATATTCTGCGCCGAATAAACCGATTTGAATATGTCCATCGAAAATGCATCGGTAATAACATTAACCTCTTTACCCGAAGCAGCTTATTACTTGTCACAATACGATCACCACGTAATTCCGCATAGTCGCTAAAATAGATCAATGGTTTCTTTGATCGTTGAAACTCTTCAAGTACATGCTTCGTATAATCCTTCAAATATATATCGTCCTGATGTGCAATTGTAAGGTATGGCGTTTGCACTTGTGAATAACCATAATTCCAATCTTCCGCAATATTCGGTTGTCCTTCCTTGATATATAACGGATATCCATACTTTTCTGCAATTGCCCGGATATAGTCATTCGGAGTAGCTGTTGCAATAATGATATCAGATGGTACCGATTGTTCCCGAAGGGAACGAATACAATCTTCTATATATGGACTTTCTTTGTATGCACATATTACAAATGTATGCTCCATTTCTTTACTCCTAAACAATATCTTCGATATTTTAACACATTATGTTCATTTATACAAGATTGGTACAATAACTGCACACCTTCTTACAAAATGCCACAAAACAACATTAACTTAAATAATATATTATCAAATTTCCCCTGTCTATAAATTCTTCTCTCTCTCAACACATCCACTCTGGCATTCCACGATGTCTGTGTACTTACAACGATATTCGCTAGTTTTCTATTCTCCCCATCTAACTCAAACATCTGACAGAATTCTCTCATCTGAGCAGTATATTTCCCTCTAAACCGTTTCAATGATTGAATCTGACGTTTAATCAATCCTATTCTACCCTGATCTAATCCAATCACATTACCGGAATGCTGACGATAATATATATGCGGCTGTTCATCATAAATTACAGCGCCAAAGCAGCTTGCTACCTGATACAACCACATGTCATGAATCACACAATGTTGCGGTCGCTTTCCCCTAATCATCTGATACAACTTTTTGTTAAACACAATTGTGCAACCGGTACAGATATTCTCAATCATCGCATTTCCAAAAGAAGGTCTTGGACAATAATTTCTCAAATGATCTTCTAAAGGTCGTAAGTGTTCATCCACTAATTGTGTCCTGCAACAATATAATGCGACCTGATCATTGTTTTCTAATCGCTTAACTGCGACTGCAATCTTGTCCTCCATCCACACATCATCCTGATCACAAGTGGCATAATAATCAGCATTATACTCCCTATAATTAAATAATTCAAAAAAACTGGCACAGGCTCCAACATTTTCTCCCACATAATATTGAATATTACCATATTTCTCACTATATTCTTTTAATATGGCAATCGTACCATCCGACGATCCATCATCCCGAATCTGAATCTGAATGTCCTGATAAGATTGATTCAAAATCGAATCCAACTGTTCCCGAATATATTGTTCCCCATTGTAAGTCGACATTAATATCTGAACCATTATTATTTCCTTCTCATTTACCGCATCACAAGTGTCTATTGTACATTTCCTATATACTCTAACACAATTCCATGTTCTGTATTAAGCACCTTATAAAAATCACCATTTTTTACTTTCTCTATACCAAATAATTTTTTCACATTCTTTTTGAAATAGTTATCTACAGAATATACCCATAAATATGAATACTGCTGTTCCTCAAGGACATTAGGCAGTGTACTTATTGGATATTCCATCAATCCTAATATAGCCTCTTTCTTATTTTTTCGAAATTTAAAACACATACCGTTTCTACTTACCTGATCACCCATTTCATAGTCTGCTACTAGTGTATATAAACCGGATTGTTTTTGATTGATAAAATAGATCTTTCCTTCCTCTCCCGTCAGTTTCTTTACCTTACCCGCATACAGCGTCAAGTTTTCCCGCTTTTCATACTGTTGCGTATCCACGGCATACATATGACAGAGATTTGGCAACAAATAGTCGCTGCTTCCATACAACATTGCAATAACACAAATAAGCAAAATTCCCTTTTGTAAATATGATGCAGCTCTGTTAACGAATGAACGTTCAAATAAAGGCATAGTCAACGGCACAATTCCAAGCATCATATAATCCGAATAATAACGATTCAACGATTGTGCCCGTACACTATCTTCATACCCAAATACGGTAATATACGCTATGAGCATAATTACAAAATATGCCACAAATCCCACTAAATAAAAAACCATAAGACTCTTATACTTTGTCATCTGCTTTCGACTAAGTAATAGTGGTGCGATTACACTCACCATCGCAACAGTTAGTACAAAGAATATACCATATGATAAGTACAGTTTATCATCTTTTAACGTTACAGATTGGAATATCCAACCAATCATGGATTTTAAAGTTTTTATAAAACGGTCTTCTTGCCCTTTCACAACAAACAATGATTGAAAGCGCATAATACCATTTTGTCCGGTCTTAACAGACCAGATGCCCATAAGAAGAAACGGGGATACAATAACTGCTATAACAGCAATTCCCTTTTTCGAAAATATATTTTGTTTCCATCCGGAAGATAATATTTTCTCTCCTTCAAATCTCTTTGTGGCACAATGAACAACAATCAATGCAACAATGACAATGACTGCGAATAAAGGTCCTACCATACTCTTCATAAGACCTACATTAACTAATACAAGCGGAATCAAATAAACATTTCGTAAATTCCATTTTTCTAACAACAACCACGCAATCACACATCCGGCCCAATATGCCGTAGCTTGATCTGTATATATATTATAGTACGGTTGTACAAATATCATCGCAGTCAGCAAAAAATGAAAAACACCATACGCTCCGATACGTTTCCACTCTTTCCAAGTTGTTCCGGATATCGGTAATAGTAACGCCGAAAACCACAATAACAGATTAGATACATAATAGGAACTCTCTGTTATGTCCCCTGTAAACCAAAATCCTATTTTTTCAATAAAATAGTGAAAAAATGTTGTGCTTGATAATAGCAAAGATTCTCCTGAAAAATTTGCTCCACTCGGCAACTGATCATATATCACCATATAGTTAGCTGCTTTCCCCCATTGATACAACTCATCCCAATTGCAGATCTGCATTCCATGAAAAGCAATTACACCAACTCCGGTAATTCCAATTATCATAACGATACCAGGCGTAAAAAATCGTTTCAATAAGTTATTCTTTTGTTTCACAGAATATATTATTAACAATACAATTCCTACAATTGCTGCTACATACAGACAATATAATCCTATCGCCGTATGCTTACATAACCCTGCAATATATATAACTAACAAAATCGACATTACGGATGATGCAAAACTCTCTTCCGGGCTAACTTTCACCAAACAATAGAATACACACGCCAATCCGATAACACCCAATAATGCAATTGCTATTCCTAGTATATCTAGCATATCTGCCTCCATCTATCTTGTTCTAAGCCTTTAATTTCTGATATTTCTCATAGTCCTTCTTATCATAGAAATAATTCTTGCTATATTTATCCAATTCAAAGAATGCAAAACCCTCTCCTCTAAGGGTATCCAATATGATCTGCTTTGCTTTTTCATCCTTTGTTGTTTCAAGGTTAAACAAACTCTCTTTCAAAACCATATTCACATAACTTTTCTCTACTTTGCTATACAGATTTCTTTGAATCAATTCTTCTTTCAACGCTTTAAATGCTTTGTAGAATTCAATCGGTGCCTTGCTCTTTCCTGACTGAATATTATTTCCATCATTAAAACGATAGGTAACCAGCCGTTTTTTCACAACTGTAATCCGATTTGCGCAAGCTAACGCTGTTCGAACAAAAAATACATCATTCGCATTTTTCACATTCTGAAATGTTAAATGTTGCTGTTTCACAAAATCTGCCCGGAACATCTTCGACCATGGGCACGCCGTTGTAATCTGATAAATCTTATTTCCTACATCTTTGATAGAAAATGGCATGTGCTTTGGCAGTAATTGTTCCTTTAATACCCAGTTCATTTCTTCTTTTTTGCAAGTCTGCACATTATAACGAAATGCCTGGAACAGTACAACATCAGCAGCATCATATTTTGCCTTATAATATGCTTTTTCACACAATCTCTTATCAAAAATATCATCTGCATCCAGGAACAGATAATATTCTCCCTGTGCAACCGCCATTCCATTATTTCTTGCGATTCCTGCACCCTGATTCTCCTGATTCACTATACGGATTCTGGAATCTTTTTTCTCATACTCCTGTAGTAGTGCCAATGTTCCATCCGTGGATCCATCATTTACACAAATGATCTCAATGGACTGAAGTGTCTGCATAAGTAAACGTTCCAGACATTCTCTTAAATATTTCCTGGCATTGTACATCGGAATAATTACGCTGACACAAACATGATCTGGAGATAAGTCCTGTTCTTTTTTTGCAAATTTGCGCTGTATTCCAGCTATTGTACATTTCCATCCCTTATACTTTATATTCTTAATAAAGTTTACCGTTTTTCTTGGTATATATAGGATTCTCCCGCCCAACCGAAATGTCGTAGAATTCTTAATATCCGCGATCTTTTTCTCCATCATCTGCTTCGATTCATTTACCCGTTCATTATTTAACTGTCGACATTCTGCCAACCCTCTCACCCATAAGAGATAATCTATTTGCTCCGTAAGTGGATGATTCTCTAATTCCTTTCCCAATCCCTCATACGGAATATTATCTACATCTTTCGCCGCCATCTTCTGCAGTGCAAGCATTCGCTTCTTCAATGCACGCATAAGTTCCGGATCCTGATAATTCCTCTCCAGCACCAGCTTCTTAATCTGCGACAGACACACAAAATATCCATAAGAACTCTGGAACTCTTTTGATGCTGTCATAATCGAACCAGCCCGTACTCTACGTTTATAAAATGGAATATCCATATGTTTTGCTCTCTTTGCTACCAGAATTGCCTGTATGGTAAACAGTTGATCTTCATGTACAATCCCCTCATAAAACGTAATTCCCTGATCCAACAACAGAGAACGCCTTAACATCTGTAAACAGGCGGATGGGCGATAACAGTTCAAATTCTCCATCGTTGCGTATAGTTCCGGTCCTGACATAACCTGCTCAAACGCCGCCGGTCTGCGATAATAATGTATATACTGTGGTTGCTCCTGCTTCACTTCTTCACTTTCATAAAAAGATTCTGCATCAAAATAAATATTGTCGAGATCATCCTTCTTACATTCATGATACAGGATCTCTAACATATCTTCTGTAATATAGTCATCACTATCCAAAAAATACACATACTCACCGGTTGCCGCTTCTAACCCGGTATTACGTGCTGCCGACAAACCACCATTTTCCCGATGAATTATTACAATACGATCATCCTTTTGGGCATAACGTTCTACAATCTCCATAGACGAATCTTTCGTTCCATCATCCACACAAATAATCTCAATATCCTTGAGCGTCTGATTCAATGCTGACACAAGACACTCTTCTATATAATTCTCCACATTATATATGGGAATGATAACCGATACCTTCTTCATACTATTCCACAATACCTTTCTCTGCTTTATCCATAGATATTTGTATTCTACCACATATTTTATAATACTAAAAGGAAAAGTATATGAAATCTTTTATCTAAAGAACATATAATCCGTTGTCAGTGCATCCACCTTAAGACTATTCACCATATGATATGCATCCAGGTAGTTTCTAACTGTCCACACATTAACCTTCAAACCCAAACTATGCATCTGACGAACCTGCGTCTCTGTTACACCAACATATTTGGCTCCCAGGTCAGCACTATATTGTTTGCACAACGCAATCGTATTCCCACTTGGTGAATCTGTTAGATATTCAAGAGCGATTGTATCTCCTCCCATTTCCTTAAGATCTCGGATTCTTTTCAGATTATCGGGACAAAATGTGATCAACTTTACACGTTCCGTCAGTCCTCTTTTTTCTAATTCCGTCAACAATTTGATCAACTGTTCCTGTGTAAATACTGTTTTCAATTCAACTGACAGCTTTTTTGTCGGATAATGCTGTGCCAGCTCCAGAACCTGATTCAAAGATGGAATATATTCATTCTGGTATTGCTCAACATTTTTTCCAATTGTAATACGATATGCAGTTGCCTGTTCCAGTGTAAGATCCGTGACATTAACCTTATAACCCGTGGCGCTTTCTAATGATTCATTATGTGACACAACAAACTCATTATCCTTTGTCGGCCAGATATCCAACTCTATTGCATCATATCCGCTTTCCAATCCAAGCTTAAATGCCGCCATGGAATTATCCGGCGCCATATCACATCGTCCACGATGGGCAATATAAGTACACTCCCCACGCTCCAAAGCACTCGAATATACATAATACGTCTTTTTCTTCTGTCCTTTATCCATTGCCTGAACCGTAATGATTGCAATGCCATTTCCGACAGCTGTAATCGTCCCATTGTCTGAAACAGTTGCAACTTCCGGATTACCGGAGGACCAGCTCAATGTTTTGTCCGATGCACCAGAAGGTGAGATCTCCGCATCTATTTTTACCGATTTTCCTGTCATCAAGAAAATTCCCCGTCCTTTTATTTCCTGCCAATACACAGAATTTGATTCAGTATTCAGTGTAATAGACTTAACATATGTAACCACTTTCACTACCTTCGAGATCTTCTTATTCGTTCCGTCTGTTGTCTTCGCTGTGATCACCGCAGTACCGTTCCCGATACCTTTAACTTTTCCGGAGGAATTAACAGTTGCTACATTCTCATTGCTCGATGTCCATCGAAGCTTCTTATTGGATGCATTTGACGGCTGCACATCCACGTTCAGTTTGTATGTAGAGCCCACCTTAAGCTCCGTCAGTTCACTCGCATTGGTAAATTTGATACCGGAAACTTTGGTACCCACCGTCACTTTCAATGTGATCTTTTTATTACTTCCATCTGTTGTTGTAGCTGTAATCTTTGCGGTTCCCTTTTTTCTTCCCCTAATCACACCTTTATTTGTAACAGAAGCCACTTTTTTCTTATTTGATTTCCATTTTAATTTCTTATTCTTCGCCTTTGATGGTGTAACTCTGACCTTCAAAGCAAGGCGTTCGCCCTTTGATATAGTCACTGTTTTTTCATATTTTTTCAAAGTAATGTTCTTAACCTTAATCTCTTTTGCAGCACTTACATTCATTGTAACCATCATGCAACACAAGAATGCCATTACCATCATTATTAATGTTCTACGTTTCATATCCCTTTACAACCTCTTTTCTATTATCATTTTCCATTATAACGTAATAAGTATATTATACAAGTTATATGTAAAATCTACGCGAAAATATTTTAGAAAAAAATATACATTATGTATTTATTTTCCTTTTTTTATATGTTATTATATTTGCACGGAGGTGATTTAAGTGAAATATTTCTATTTAATAAGTTATTCTGTGAGTGGGATCAAAACTTTAGACCACAAAATTACATTATCATTTTACAAAAAGACACTATCAAATTTTTCGGATACGCAAAATTATAATATAAAAGGAATATACGGAATGAATGGTTCGGGGAAATCCGGCATTATTACTTCCATTGATATACTCAAGAATATACTTATTAATCCAAACTATTTAAACAATCCACTTGCCCAAAAGACTCTGGATGAACTCATCAATAAAAATACAGGCGAATTGTATATGGAAGTCGAGTATGTCACGAGCTTCAACAAGAATAAGAGTCCCCTATTGTATCGATATGGTGTCATGATATCAAAGGACATCTCAGAAAAATATGTAATATCTAACGAGGAATTGTCCTACCGAAAATCAACATCCAAAAGCAAATCATTGAACATAATCTATAAGGTAGTCGATGGAGAAATTGTTCAAGCAGAAGATTCGGCTAATAATTTTTATAATACAATTGTCATGAGAACAGCAAATCTACTGTCAACCGGATCCATGTGTTCCATATTATGCAGAAAATATTTATTCCCGAAAGATAACGACAAAAGCATTATTGAAAATTCATTTTTACGAAGTAACATTTTGCTTTTTTCATTCGGCATGCAACTACATGTATATGTTGACCAGCCAGACGATCACAGAGACTATTTAATGACCAATTCATTTTCAAACATTGAAAAGGCCAATATGGCAGCCCAATCTGATTTTGCCTTTACTAAATATTATTTAGAGCTTGAAGAAAGCAACGTTCTTAACATATTAAACATTACAAATAATATTATCCAAAAGGACTTATATGAACCGTTCACCAAAACAATAGAACAACTATATGAATTTCTTCATATCTTCAAATCCGATTTAAAAAATATTGAAATTGATCGAAAAGAAAACAAAAACCTATATATATGTGATCTCATCATGGTATATGACACTTATAAGATTCATGCTGAATTTGAGAGTACAGGAATTAAAAAACTCATTAGATTATTTGTATATTTAAGAGAAATGGTTCATGGCGGAATTGTATTCATTGATGAGTTTGATTCCAATCTGCACGATGTATATCTATGTGCACTATTAGAATATATGATGGAATATGGGCAAGGACAATTATGTTTTACCACACATAACGTCGGTCCCATGGACATACTAAAACGAAACAAAAAATCAATCGATTTCCTATCCATTGATCACCAGATATATCCTTGGACTGCTAACGGAAATTATTCACCGTCAAAATTATACAAAAATGGAATGATTGAGGGTTCTCCTTTCAATATAGACGCCATTGATTTCATTGGAGTTTTTGGTAATGATGAGGAGGAATGTTAATGGGCCAGCAATTAATTTTTGTTGTTGAAACTAACAAAAAATGTAATTCTGATTGGATATACATAAAAGATACTATTGAACATTTCTACCAATACGATCGTGCACATACAAAATTTAGCACTGTATACATGAACGGAAAAGGAAACTACCCAAACAAATCAAAGGAAATACAGTCTTTAATATCACAATATGCATCTACATCAGAAAACAATAGGTCACATGTTCTTTATTGTTTTGACTGTGATGATTATGACTGCAATCCCGAGGATATTCAATTTTTAAAAAGTGCCAAAAGATATTGCAATGACCGCGAATATGATCTTATATGGTTTTGTAAAGATATTGAACAGGTATATCTCGGCAGTCGAATTGCTAATACACAAAAGAAAGAGAAAGCTGCAACATTCAAAGCTAAAAAATCAATTACACAGATCCAAACCGATCTACTACTTTATTCTAGTTACAGAATAGGTACAAGTAACATTTTATGCGTATTAGATAACTATCTGATGCGCAAGAAAACCACATAGCACTACAAAAAGAGAGCATAGCTGCATAACTAATTTTTGTTATACAATTATGCTCTCTTCTTATACAGTTATCTATTTCGTTTACAGATTTGAATATCCCATCAATGCCGTGTCCACTGCACGCGCAACTTCTCGTCCTTCACGGATTGCCCATACAACAAGCGACTGTCCACGATGCATATCGCCGGCGGTAAATACCTTTGGCACATTGGTTGCATAGCATCCTGCCTCGGTCTTGACATTGGTACGCTCATTCAGTTCTACTCCAAATGCCTTTGACACATATTCCTGTGAACCTAAGAATCCCGCTGCGATCAATACGATATCACAAGGAACTTCATATTCGCTTCCCTCAATCTCAGACATATTCATACGTCCGGTCTTTGGATCTTTCTTCCAGTCAAGCTTCACGCATTTTGCTTTTACAACATTTCCATCCTTGTCCTTCACGAACTCCTTAACGGTTGTCTCATAGATCCGCGGATCCTGTCCGAATACCGCAATTGCTTCCTGCTGTCCATAATCCGTTTTGAGGATCTTCGGCCATTCCGGCCATGGATTGTTTGCCGCTCTGCATACAGGTGGCTTTGGCATCATCTCAAGCTGCACAATGCTCTTGCAGCCCTGACGGATGGAAGTTCCCACGCAGTCATTTCCGGTATCTCCGCCACCGATAACCAAGACATTTTTGCCCTTTGCACTGACATACTTTTTATCCTTAAATTCCGAATTCAGCAGGCTCTTGGTCGTTGTCTTTAAGAAATCCACTGCAAAATAGATTCCTTTTGCATCTCTTCCCTTTGCCTTGATATCTCTCGGATTCGATGCTCCACACGCCAAGATCACACTGTCATATTCTTTCAGGATCTGGTCTGCTTTCACTGCCTTTTCATCCGGATTCGTCAGATATTCACCCATCGCATCTTCTTTGGCAACCATCGGAGTCATCGCTGCTTTCGTTGCTCCTACATTTGCATTTGTTACAAATGTAACACCTTCCGCTTTCATGACTTCTACCTTGCGGTCAATGATCTGCTTTTCCAGTTTCATGTTCGGGATCCCGTACATCAAGAGTCCACCGACCCGGTCACTCTTTTCATATACCGTAACGGAATGTCCACGTTTATTCAACTGATCTGCCGCAGCAAGTCCGGAAGGACCGGAGCCGATCACTGCGATCTTCTTTCCGGTTCTGACACTTGGTGCTTTCGGTGCTGCTAATCCGCTCTTATAAGCAGATTCAATGATACTTCTCTCATTTTCCTTATTCGATACCGGCAGTCCATTGAGATTACAGGTACATGCAGCCTCACAAGGAGACGGACATACTCTCGAAGTAAACTCCGGAAAATTATTCGTCTTCTTCAAACGATCAAATGCTTCTTCCCAATTGCCATGATACACACAGTCGTTCCACTCCGGAATCAGATTATTAAGCGGACAGCCGGATGCCATGCCGCCGATCATCATGCCGGACTGGCAAAACGGAACACCACAATCCATACAACGTGCAGCCTGTTCCCGCTGTTTTTCTCTTGGGAGAGGCACATGAAACTCATTAAAGTTCTTGATACGCTCTTTTGGTTCTATCTCTTTACTCGTTTCTCTCTCATATTCCAAAAAGCCTGTTTTCTTACCCATTCTCAGAACTCCTTTCTAGTGCTTTGTAGCATAGAATGCTTCAATCTGTGCCTGTTCGGAAGAAAGTCCTTTCTCCTCCATCTGCACGATCATATTCATCATCTTCTTGTAATCATGCGGAATGATCTTCTTGAATTTTGGAAGATATTCCCCAAAGTTATCAAGGATTTCTTTTCCTTTTTCAGAATTGGTATACGCTACATGGTCTTTGATGATGTCTTTGAGCTCCAAGACATCATACTTATCCGATACCTGCTCGATGGAAACCATTTCCTTATTCATCTTCATATACAGATCACTGTTCATATCCAGAACATATGCAATACCACCACTCATACCGGCTGCAAAGTTCTTACCGGTATCTCCAAGGATCACGACACGTCCACCGGTCATATACTCACATCCATGATCGCCAACGCCTTCACACACTGCGGTTGCTCCGGAATTACGGACTGCAAAACGTTCTCCTGCTACACCATTGATGTATGCTTTTCCGGATGTTGCACCGTACAAAGCAACGTTACCGATAATGATATTGTCCTCTGCCTTATACTGAATCGTCTTAGGCGGATATACGATCAATTTACCACCGGAAAGTCCCTTTCCGAAGTAATCGTTGCTGTCGCCTACCAATTCTAACGTAAGACCTTTTGGAATAAATGCACCAAAACTCTGTCCACCGGATCCGTTGCATTTTACGGTAAAGGTATCCTCTTCCAATGTATTGTAATATTTCTTTGTAATCTCTGATCCAAAGATTGTACCAACAGACCGGTCTGTATTCCTGACATCAATCTCTACACTCTTCTTCTGACCCTTTGCCAGTGCATCCTTAAATGTCTTAAGCAGAATCTTCTCATCCACGGTATTGGCGAGTTCAAAATCATACACATTCTTCTTATTATACACGATCTTATTCTGTGGACTGTCCACATATGGATTATTCAGGATTGCAGACAGATCCACTTTCTTCTCTGCTGCCTCCGCACCTGCCTTTAACAGATCAGTACGTCCAACCAGCTCATCCACTGTCCGGACACCGAGACGAGCCATATATTCACGAAGTTCTTCCGCAATAAACCGCATAAAGTTCACAACGTACTCCGGCTTACCCTTGAAACGTTTACGAAGTTCCGGATTCTGTGTTGCAATACCGACCGGACAGGTATCCAGATTACATACACGCATCATCACGCAGCCCATTGTTACCAACGGAGCAGTCGCAAATCCATACTCTTCCGCACCGAGCATTGCGGCAATTGCAACATCACGGCCGGTCATCAATTTACCATCTGTCTCTAAGATTACCTTGTTACGAAGATCGTTCATGATCAACGTCTGGTGTGTCTCTGCAAGACCAAGCTCCCATGGGAGTCCTGCATTGTGAATAGAGTTGCCCGGTGCAGCTCCGGTTCCTCCGTCATATCCGGATACCAGAATAACCTGTGCACCTGCTTTGGCAACGCCGGCAGCAACGGTTCCGATTCCTGCTTCTGATACCAGTTTTACAGAGATTCTTGCATCCGTGTTTGCATTTTTACAATCATAGATCAACTGTGCCAGATCCTCAATCGAATAAATGTCATGATGCGGCGGTGGCGAGATCAAACCGACGCCTGGCGTTGAATGACGGGTCTTGGCGATCCAAGGATATACTTTACCGCCCGGTAAATGTCCACCTTCACCCGGTTTTGCGCCCTGTGCCATCTTGATCTGAATCTCTTTTGCACTCGTCAGATACTTACTCGTAACACCGAAACGTCCGGATGCAACCTGCTTGATTGCAGAACAACGGTTCTTTCCATCCGCTCCGACAGTCAGACGTTCCAGATCCTCTCCACCTTCGCCGGAATTGGACTTACCGCCTAACATATTCATGGCAATGGCAAGTGTCTCATGTGCTTCCTGCGAGATTGATCCATAAGACATTGCTCCGGTCTTGAAACGTTTCACAATGGAATCCACCGGCTCGACTTCCTCGATCGGAACACCCTTTTCCGGATAATTGAATTCCATAAGACCACGAAGATTCACCGGCTCCATTTCCTCATTTAACAGCTTCGAATACTGCTTGAACATGTTGTAATCACCGACTCTGGTTGCCTGCTGCAACAGATGAATGGTCTGCGGATTGTACAAATGTTCCTCTTTGCCGCTTCTGTATTTGTGACTGCCGCTGGACTCTAACTCAAGATTCATATCAAGTCCTAACGGATCAAATGCAGCCGAATGCAATTCGTCTACCTGCTTCTCAATATCCTTGATATCAATACCTTCCACGCGGCTTACGGTATTGGTGAAATACCGGTCAACCACCGCCTTATTGATACCGATTGCCTCGAAGATCTGCGAACTCTGATATGACTGGATCGTAGATATACCCATCTTGGATGCAATCTTAACAATACCATGAATAATTGCGGAGTTATAATCATTGACTGCTGCATAATAATCTTTATCCAGACGATTGGTTTCAATCAGTTCATGAATGGATTCCTGTGCAAGGTATGGATTGATCGCCGAAGCACCATAACCCAACAGAGTTGCAAAATGATGCACACATCTTGGTTCCGCACTCTCTAAGATCAATGCAACTGATGTCTTCTTCTTGGTTCTGACCAGATGCTGCGACATTGCGGATACAGCCAGTAACGAAGGGATTGCCACATGGTTTTCATCCACACCACGGTCTGTCAGGATCAGGATGTTCACTCCCTCCCGGTACAACCGGTCTGCCTCCACAAAAAGCCGGTCAATTGCCTTTTCCAAAGACGTATTCTTATAATATGTGATTGGAACCTCTCCAACCTTCAGTCCTTCTACATGCATATTCCGGATCTTCAGCAGATCAAGATTCGTAAGGATTGGATCCATGATCTTCAGCATTCTGCAGTTTTCCGGTTTCTCCTCTAACAGGTTGCCACCGGCACCAAGATATACTGATGTAGAAGTTACTACTTCCTCACGGATCGCATCGATTGGAGGGTTCGTAACCTGCGCAAATAACTGCTTAAAGTATTTGAATAATGGCTGTTTCTTATCTGAGAGAACAGCAAGCGGTGTATCAGTACCCATTGCCCGAATGGCTTCCGTTCCATTCTGTGCCATTGGCAAGATCGTATTCATATCTTCATAGGTATAACCAAATGCCCGCTGCAATTTTGCACGTTCCTCTTTGGAATGTTCTTCTACCTTTTGGTTTGGAATCTTCAGATCCTTCAGATATACCAGGTTCGAATCCAACCATTCACCATAAGGCTGTGCATTTGCATATTTCTCTTTCAGTTCCTCATCAGAGATCATCTTACCTTCTACCGTATCTACTAATAACATCTTACCCGGATGTAATCTCTCTTTGAGGACAATATGGCTTGGATCAATATCCAATACCCCAACCTCGGAAGAAAGAATCAGATTATCGTCATCCGTGATCATATAACGGGATGGACGAAGGCCGTTCCGGTCAAGTACCGCACCCATAATATCACCATCGGTAAACAGGATAGAGGCCGGGCCATCCCATGGCTCCATCATCGTTGCATAATACTGATAGAAGTCTTTCTTCTTCTGTGTCATATAACGGTTGTTCTCCCATGGTTCCGGAATCGTGATCATCACTGCCAGCGGAAGCGGCATACCACTCATCATCAAAAACTCTAATGTATTATCTAATCTTGCAGAATCGGAACCATCCGGATCCACAACAGGCGTGAGCTTATGCATCTCTCCACGGAAATGTTCGGACTCCATTGACTCTTCTCTTGCATGCATCTTATCTGCATTACCGCGGATCGTATTGATCTCTCCATTATGTACCAGATAACGATACGGATGTGCTCGCAGCCAGCTTGGTGTTGTATTCGTTGAGAAACGGGAATGCACCAATGCGATTGCAGATTCATAATCCTCATTATGCAGATCCTCAAAGAACAGGCGAAGTTCATGTACCAAAAACATTCCTTTGTATACGATTGTTCTGGAAGAAAGAGATACCACATATGAATCATCATTTGACTGCTCAAATACTCTTCTTACAATATAAAGCTTACGGTCAAAATCAAGTCCCTTCTCTACATCTTCCGGTCTCTTAACAAATGCCTGCATAATACACGGCATAACATCGACCGCTTTCTTTCCTAAGATCTCCGGCTTGGTTGGAACTTCCCTCCAGCAAAGGAACTCCATTCCTTCCTTTTCAACAATAACCTCAAACATCTTCTTTGCCTGATTACGTTTTAACTCATCCTGTGGAAAGAAGAACATTCCAATTCCGTAATCTCTTTCTTCACCAAGATCAACACCTAATGATGCAACCGCTTTACTGAAGAACTTGTGGGATATCTGTAATAAGATACCTACACCGTCTCCGGTCTTTCCTTCCGCATCTTTTCCGGCTCTGTGCTCTAACTTCTCAACAATCTGCAATGCATTGTTGACCGTTGCATGGCTTTTCTTGCCCTTAATATTCACAACAGCACCAATACCGCAATTGTCATGTTCAAATTCAGAATGGTAAAGACCGGTTTCCCGCTTTGTAGCTTCATCAAATCTTTGTTCCATCGCTTTTTTCCTTTCTATGATAGTGTATTGAATCTGATAATTCGCTTATCACATCTTGCTTTATAACATTAGAATTATATAAATGCAGCTCGTTATCATGTTATAATGTATATATTATGAATACACACATATCTCTTTCGATTGATGTTATATTACAATCATTTCTTAATTTTGTAAATAGAAAAAAAACGAACAATCGTCATATTTTCCGACAATTATCCGTTTTTAAGCTATATAGAACCTTCAATATTCTATTTGTATATACTTTTTCGTAGAATACGCACAATTCATCTGCATATAATAATCAAATACTCTGATTTCACCTTGTTTCTACAAAAGAAAACAGCCACATAATAATATATGCGGCTGCTTTTAGATAACATTGACTTTACTTTTTCTTCTTGAATGCCGGATCGGTCGGATCCCATGTATGACTTGAACTTAATTTCTGTGCCTTTGGTTTATCAAATGGTCCCGGCACCTTCTTATTATCATAGATAATAACCTTTGTTCCAATATCACAATTATCATAGATCCACTTCGCATCTCCGGCTCTTAAACGAATACATCCATGGGATGCCACTTTGCCTAACTTATTATAGGCTTTTACATTTAATGACTTATTGTCTCTCTCTCTGTCATAGTACACAGAATGGAACAATATCTCTGTTGTTAAATGTTCACACCACTGTCCCCATGATGGTCCATCTAACTCGTGCCAGCGAAGCTTATCTTTGATCTTAAAAGTTCCCTTTGGAGTACGCTTTCCAGCTGAACATACGAATGCTACTACCGGAATCGTGTATCCCTTCTTGCCATCCTTTGCATACACGGTCACACAGCTACCTTTCCGGTTTACACGGATCACATAAGATGATTTCTGCTTTCTCGAAAGGTACTTGCGAACATCCTGTTGCAACTGTCCATTCTTCTTAAAGTAGAACTTATACTTACCTACATATTTCCATCCGGTCAATGCAGCATATGTATCCTTGTCAAAATAATATCTCTTATTCTTACTGTTCCGGCGCCACCCACGCTCTAATGAATAGTCCTCATCAAAACAGTAATAACTCTTGTTAAGTTTAACAATACCGGTCTTCTCAATCCTCTGACCATTCTCGGTATCAAAATAATAGGCCTTGCCATTAATGTCACATACGCCGGTTGCTAATGAATAATCACGCTGTACATAATAGTTCTTTCCATTGATCTCTCTTAACCCTTTTTTCGTGTAGAGACTTCCTGCCGATTTTCCCGTTGTATAAAAATAGTACAAACTATCCTCGACCCACTGAAAACCTTTTACCTTCACTCCATCTTTATAATAGTATTTCTTGGAAGAATCCCATCCATTCAAAATATTGCCATTAGCATCCTTTTCCGGTTGAACCGCATTTACCGTTGTCTGTGTTGTACCATTCTCCGGCTTTGCATCGATTGTTGTTGCATTTGCGGAGATTCCTGTACACAGCACACTAGCGAGAATCAATGCCATTAAAAACTGTTTCTTGTTTGATAATCTCTTCATATCAACGTCTCCATTCTCAATATCCTGTCATCATGTTTCTATCACAACTTGATATTATATTACCATTTATCAGACAATGCAAGCGTTTCCGTCCATAATTTATATACTTAATATTTTCTTAATATATGTGAACTTCATTCGTCAATTTCTTACACATTTCTATCAGAAAGACAATATTATTTTACTTTTATCTTTTTCGTTGCGCTATAAGAACCATACACTTTCATTCTGGCCTTTTTATAGAATGCCCGCACCTTTACATAATAAGTCTTTCCTTTTTTCAATCCTGTCAAAGTGGTTGTATTCTTATAGATCAGTTTTTTCTTTGCCTTGCTGTATTTCTTACTTGTGCTATATACGACCTGATAACCCGTTGCATTAGAAACCTTTGAAAAACGAACCTTTATTTTCTTAGACCCCCGGGTTAATTTGACACTTTTTACCTTTGCAGGTTTGCTGTTACTTGGTTTCACATTGCCGCTTCGGAGTGCATACTGTGAAAAGATCCATTTTCCGGCAGGTGACAGATCACTCTTACTCCAGCCGCTCGTCTTTTTGGTACTGCTTTTTAATAAGGATGCTGATTCTGCTTTGTTACTCAGACTCCACGCAAAATAACTGATCTCATTCTCATCCAGATAATCCAGCCATTTCTTCGCCTCTTTTGTGTCAATCGTTCCATCTCCGCTTGCCGGAGAAACTCCGAATTCCGATACGATCACCGGAAGTCCCTTATCTAGCGCTTTCTTCAATTTTGCACGATAGCTGTCTTTGTGTGTTGCAGAGTAAAAATGTAATGTATATAACACATTATCATAATCCAGTGGTTTCTCTGCTGCTACATCCACATCCTGTGACCAGGTCGGTGTTCCGACAATGATAATTGCATCCGGGTCATTCTTTCTTATTACTGGAATGATCTCTTTTGCATACTTGGTAATATCAGACCAGCTTGTACCTCCGTTTGGTTCATTGCAGATCTCATACAGTACATTATCCTGTTTGGCGTACTTTTCAGACATATCCTTAAAAAATGCTTTTGCCTGCTTCTTATACTTATTCGGATTCTGGTCATTTAATACATGCCAGTCTATGATCACATACATTCCAAGATCCGTTGCCGCTTTGACTCCAGTATCAATCCGTACCTGTAATGTCTTCTGTACCTGACTCTGACTCTCTGACGCCGAGCCCTTGTCACAATAACCGTAATATTCCGTGGTGTACATTGCAAGACGAACTGCATTGACAGAATAGTCATCCCTTAATGTCTGAAATGCTTTCTTCGAGATATACGGGTACCCAACATCCCAGTTGATTCCATGTGTACTCACACCGCGAAGTACCACATTCTCATTCGTCCTCCGGCTAACCAGATGGGTACCGGACACCTTCAGTGCTCCATAATCATCCACACCTTTTGCCTGTACCTTGCATGTTCCCATGCTCAATCCCAAAAACATCGCGCATGCGCATAACATCCACGCCCGTTTCATCCTCTTCCAATTCATATTGTCGCTACCTCTCCCTCTCCGCATACATTTACACCTATTAAATAACCATTGATTATGACACTAAATGACCGTCCGGTGCAAAGTAATAAGAAATTCCATGCAATGTATTCAACCCTGTCACCATCACACCATTCTTTTTAAAATAATATGTCTTACCCTTGATGGTTTTCCAGCCGGTTACCATCACCCCTTTGTTGTTAAAATAATACTTTTTCCCTTTTACCTTTCGGAATCCGGTTGACATAACTCCTTTTTTATTAAAATAATATTTCTTGCCTTTGATCTTCAAGAAACCAACTGTCATGGCATTCTGTTTTCCAAAATAATATTTCTTCTTCTTGATCGTCTTCCACCCTTTTGCAGCAACACCATTCTTGTCAAAATGATATGTCTTTCCCGATATTTTCTTCCAGCCTGTCATACAGATTCCGTTCTTATCCAAACAATATCTCTTACCGTTGGATGTCAGCCAGCCGGATGCAAGCATTGCACCCTCTGTATTAAAATAATATCTCTTGCTTCCAATCTTCTTCCAACCAACTGTCATGACACCATTTTTATCGAAATAATAACGTCTCTGGTTAATGACCTGCCAGCCGGTAACCATCTTACCGTTTTCATCAAAATAGTACTTCTTCCCATTGGATGTCAGCCAGCCTACGGTAAGCATCACACCATCCTCATTAAAACAATACTGTTTGCCGTTTACCGTCCGCCATCCGGTCAGCACCACACCATTCTCATTGAAACAATATGTCTTACCATCTATCTTCTGTATTCCGGTCAGCATTGCTCCCTCTGCAGTAAAATAGAACTTCTGACCGGAAATCGTCTTCCACCCGGTTGACATCACACCATTCCCGTCAAAGTAATATCTCTTTCCATTCAGATTCTGCCATCCGGTCACTTTCGTTCCATCAGAGCCTAAGTAAACAGTCTGTCCCTCTGTAACATAGAACTGATTCGTCAGCAATGCTCCTTTGTTATAATATAATTCTTTGTTATTCGACGTATAGATCTTGCCGTCATAAATCACCTGAATACTTATTGTTCCAGCAACACCATTCGCCGCAGTGGCCGTGATCGTTGTCTGCCCTGCACTCCGTGCTTCCAATTTACCGTTAATATCCACCCATGCCACATCAGGATTACTGCTTTTCCACTGCTTGATCTTCTTTTCTTTCTCTGCCGCATTCTCCGGACTATATGTTACGGTCAGATCCGTCTGAACATACTGCATCTTTCCATTTGCAGACCGGAGATATATCGTTTTTTCTCCATTGATCGTCAAACCCTCTACATGTACTTCCTTCTCCTCCTCACCTGATGTTGATGGTGCAGTCTTTGTAATCCCCGTCGTCTCCTTTGCTGATACAGTATATGCACCTTGCATACTTCCCGCTAATATCATTGCACCTGCTAACAGCCATGCTGTAATCTTTCTTCTCATCATACTGCCTTTCCTCCTGGTAATTAAGTAATTGCAAAAAGGAACTTTATCCATTAAATATATCTACCTAACAAATAAAGTTCCCAATTTCATTCTCTCTGTTTCATTTAGTTATCTGAAGAATTCGTAGAAGTTGGTTCCTCTGTTTTCTTATCATCTGTAAACTCGTCACCTATTCCTGTTTCATTCGTAATCGCATCACTGATACGCCGTACCTCTGAAGATGGCTGATACTCGGTGTCATCCGGATACAGGAACTCATGTAAGTTCTTAACATTACTGACCAGATTGGCAGGAACAACCACGCTGCCCTTTGATCCAAGTGTCGGAGTCTCATTTGCAAGAGGGAATCCAATATTATCACTTAATTCATAATCAAATATATCCGTAGCAAGTGATATGATCTGTGATTTGGTCATGTTGGTTGCGATCATAGGGAATACCTCCTGGATCACATCATTTAACGTAGACAGATCAGATTCTTTGGCTTTCTTCACCATTGCAGAGATAACGGCCCTTTGTCTCTGTGTTCTCTCAAAATCACCGTTACCTACCTTACGGATTCTTGCATAAGCCGTTGCCTGTGTACCATTCAACGTCTGTTCACCTGCTGACCATACACCCTCCGAAGCAATTCCGGTTACTTCTACCTGTTCCTCCAAGTTATGATTCAGATTATTCAGCTCTTTTTCCTTGACATTGATCGTAACACCGCCCAATGCATCAATCGCCTTTGCAAGTGCCTCAAAATTCACAGACACATAATCCTTAATATTCAGATCCAGATTCTTATTCAAAGTCTCTACTGCACAAGTCGGTCCACCTAAGAAATATGCATGTGTATATTTCTGTGTGGATGGTGTGGTTCTTGCCATCTCTAAGAAACAGTCACGATATACAGAAGCAAGTTTTACTTCTTTGGTATCGTTATTGATACATGCGATGATAACGGCATCGCTATGTGCTGTTCCTTCCTTCGTCATATCCGAATTATCTCTCGCATCCAATCCATATAATGCAATCGTCTGATACTTATCTTTCATTGTCTCGGTAACTGCATCACTGACATCAATCTCATCCTTATCTGTGGTGTCCTGTGCCATCAGATCCAAAGAATGATTCACATAATACCATCCATATCCGGCAAGCAAACCAACAAATACCAGTATCTCCGCAAACAGAATAAGTCCTAACTTCTTATTCTTACTCTTCCTTCTCTTACTCATGAAACTTAATCCTCCTAAAATATTCCTCCACCGTGGCTACTCAACTGTAACAGATTTGGCAAGGTTTCTTGGCTTATCTACATCCAATCCCTTTGCAACTGACACATAATATCCAAACAACTGTAACGGAATAACCGCAAGCGATGGAGTAAAGCAAGGATGTGTCTTCGGAATATAGACTGTAAAATCAGAATTATCTTCGATCACACAGTTGCCTTTGTTGGTCAGCGTGAAGATGTAACCACCTCTTGTACGAACCTCAACAATGTTACTGATCATCTTTTCATAAAGATCCGGCTGCGTCACAACTGCAACGGTAAGGATTCCATCCTCGATCAGGGAAATTGTTCCATGCTTCAATTCACCGGCCGCATAAGCCTCTGAGTGAATATATGAGATCTCTTTTAGTTTGAGTGATCCCTCTAACGAGGTCGCATAGTCAACTCCTCTTCCTAAGAAAAATACATCCTTTGCATTTGCATATTTGCTTGCAAACCACTGAATTCTCTCTTTATCCCCTAAAATCTCCGAAATCTTATCCGGAAGACTCTTTAACTCGCTTAATAATTCTGCATATTCTTCATCCGAGATCGTCTCTCTTGTCTTACCAAACAGCATTGCTAACAGATACAATGCCGAAAGCTGCGTACTATATGCTTTCGTAGTAGCAACCGAAATCTCCGGTCCTGCCCAGGTATATAATACATTATCTGCTTCTCTGGCAATCGTAGATCCTACTACATTAACAATTCCTAATACTTTTGATCCTAACTCTTGCGCCTTTCTTAACGCTGCAAGAGAATCCGCTGTCTCTCCCGACTGACTGATAATGATCGTCATGGAATCTGGTTCAATGATCGGATCACGATAACGGAACTCGGACGCAATATCTACTTCTACCGGAATTCTGGTTAATTTCTCAATAATATATCTTCCGGTCACACCTACATGGTAGGCAGATCCACATCCAACAATATAGATTCTACGAAGCTTCTTAATCTCTTCTTCCGTCATGTTAAGCTCATCAATTACAATCTTGTCACCCTTAATTCTCGGACTGATCGTATCTAATACAGCCTTAGGCTGCTCGTAAATCTCTTTTAACATAAAATGTTCATATCCGCCCTTCTCAGCAGCTTCAATGTCCCATTCTATTGTCTTCGTCTCCTTGTGGATCGGTTCTAAATCTTCATTATAGAACTGAATTCCCTCTTCGGACAATTCGCAGATCTCACCATTCTCAATAAAGTAAACTTCTCTTGTATATTTGAGTATCGCAGGTACATCCGAAGCAATAAAGTTGCCCTCATCAGATGCTCCGACAACGAGTGGCGAGTCCTTGCGGACTGCATACATCTTATCCGGAAAATCCTTGAATAAGATTCCCAATGCATATGAGCCCTGTACCCGGTGCATGACCTTTTCAATTGCACGGACTGGATTGCCGTCATAGTAATAATCTAACAAATGTGCTACAACCTCTGTATCTGTCTCTGATACAAAATGATATCCCTTTGAAAGCATCTTCTCTTTCAGTGGCTGATAATTCTCAATAATACCATTATGTACCACTGCTATCGTCTTGCTCTCATTAAAATGAGGATGCGCATTCGTAACAGATGGTTCTCCGTGTGTTGCCCATCTTGTATGACCGATTCCGATGGTTCCTTTTAATTTCTTGCCATCTCCGGTCAGATCACGCAATGCCTGTAATCTTCCTTTTGCCTTTACAATCTCAATATTACTGCCGTCATATACTGCAACTCCGGCTGAATCATATCCCCTGTACTCAAGCTTCGCCAATCCGTCTAACAGGATTGGTGCAGCCTGTTCTTTTCCAACATATCCTACAATTCCGCACATACTGTGTCCTCCTTATACCCGAATGTTGTTTTCTTACTATTATATACATGTAAAATAGACTAATTTACTAAAAAACTAGCAAGATTATACCACTTTAACGTAATTTTTACAATATCGGTTTTCTTAAGAATTTATAAACGGGATGATTTACTTCTTTTTCCCTTCATAATCTGTTTCAGTGCTCCGACAACCACTTTTCTTTTTACGATCAATAATATCAAAATAATAGCTAAAACAGCAAGACGTAACCACAAGTGTGTATATCCGATTGCAACCGCAACGGTAACACCTGCAAACATTGCCATAATTAACAGCATGATCTTAATATCAAATATTGTCTTCGGACAATTATTCTTTTTGCAAACGAGACACATGAAAATATAATGAACCACTCCAAACACGGAATAACTTGCCAAAGTTGTGTATCCCGCTGCAAGATACCCAAATTTCGGTATCAGCCAATAGTTTAATCCAACATTCAACAATGCTGCTCCAATCGAAGCTGCAGATGTAATTCTGCTTTCTTCAAAGAAAAACTCAACATTCACAAAATGCTGATAAAAGAACATCACAACAACACTTGCTGCCAATGGCGGAATGATCCATATTGCTTCCTGATATGATTTCGGTGCCAGTATGGATACTGCCTCCGGTGCTAATATGATCAACATAAGATTCAATACCGCAACCAGCAAAAGCGATAAATTCATTATATTACTAATGCCATCGTATGATTTCTCTTTCAGCTTCTTAAATAACCATGGTTGCAATGACTGACTGATGGATGTTCCAAACAACTGCATTGCCATAGACGCACTATACGCAACGCTATAGATTCCGGCAGCTCCCGTTCCTACTAATTGTTTTATAATAATACGATCTGAACTGTGCAACAAAACCGTCGACAAGTAATGCGGCAGCAACGGAAGATTAAATATTAATGCTCTCTTCCAGAATTCTTTGTTGTAAAATGTAAAATTGTTGTGACAGTTTACCCATATTAACACGAGTCCAATGCTTCCCTGTACCAGAACTCTCGCTCCGACAACTGCCGTTGCTTTATCCTCACTAAACCACGCTGCGATCACACCCAGAACAGGCATCAGAAAACTACTGATAGCCGTAACACAAAGCACAGAAACATAACGGTATTCCACTCTTCTTCTTGCAGTCCAGAACTGAATGGCAGGCATTGCATATAATAAAGCAAATATAAGCAGTGTCATCATTGTATTCATACCGGTACATGCATTGATCACCGGTGACAAGGCAAGATATAACAATAGGAAAATACTCGTAACCGTTATACTTAAGCATTGCATGGAAGAACAATATGCATTTCTTTCTCTTTCGTACTTCGTTAAACCAACTACGAAACCACCCCATGCCAGACGAAACGTTGCAATAATCTCAAATATCTCTATCCATGACAGAAACACAGAGTATGTTCCATACTGCTCTTTTGTGAGAATCCTCGTATATGCCGGTATTGTAATAATGGAAATACCACGCTGCATGATATTACATATTGTATAGCAGATTGTTGCTTTCGCCTGAATCGGTAACTCTTTATATTTTTTCCATAATTTATTCATGATCTTATTCCTTTAATAAAACTGCGAAATCCATTCTTTAATTTCCTTTTCTCTTAAATGAATTTCTGTATGAATATCCCCGTTAATATAATCTTCTAATGCATCTAAATTGTCGCGGGAAATGGAATTAATATTGTTAATCTCTTTAAATCCTTTGGCACGATGATCAATTTCAATAATAACAGCACGAACACCATTTTGCATAGCATACACACCGCCATGCAGCCGTGTACCTACATAATCCACATTTCCATTCTGACACACTTCCTGATATTGTTTCAAAGAATATATATGTGTAAATTCCTTCGTATGATGTAATTTATTCAGATATCCTTCATCATCATATGTCTGAACCCAATAATATATATGATCATAATTGCGTTCTACAATATCAATCAACTGCTGGTCACATTTCATATTCTGGTATTTTGACTGTCCGCTTAATGTAAATACAACATTTTTTGCTTTTTGAACCGGAATCTTGCTACACACCTCCGGTGTCAGCTTCCACAACGTAGGACAGCCTGTGTTTAACACCGTGACTCCTGCAGCCTGTTCTAACATAATCTTACTCTCTTCATCCCGTACACTATGCGCAATATCTTTACGCAATATGTCCCTATAAAATGCTTTTGTATAAAATGTTGGTGTCTGGCCGCTTTTTGTAATTCCTACACCAACCATTATGCTGTTTTTATATAACCGTTTGGAAACAGGATCTACCACCCACTGACCGATCGATCTTAACAGATCGGCCGATAACAGATTGGTGCCCATTATAAATTTATAATCACATGTATCCGCGAATTGTAATTTTTTGCTGTTTTTTAAATAATGAATAAAATTGAAATTGCCAATATGTGTTGCAAGTTCCATAATATAACTTCGGTCAAGTAATGGTGCCAATGCGTCTTCTGCACTATGCATTATCACATCATCCCCATGATTAAAGGATCCGATTGCCGTATTAAATACAACGATATTCATAGAATATTTCTCCTTATCTTTTCACAAATTCATCAATTGACTGTTTCGTCTTTTGTTTCCATTCTTCTCTTATCTTCACATCATATTGCTGTTGCATACTGTACATAAAACACTGTTTCATATTCTCAACATCCAACTTATCTTCTGTCAAAAAACGTTCTGTATTGCCCGTAATCTCTGCAAACCGCAACATCTTTTCATCCCATATAAAACTTGCAAACGGAACATCCAATGAATATGCACAAATACATGCATGTAATCTCGCACCCAAGATTCCTTTATACCCGGCGATCATTTTCACTAAATCCAAATCACTCTCCGGTATTCGTATCGTATGATCTTCCATGTTGCATTTTTTAAGTACTTTTAATCCAAATTCATAATCGACTTTTAATCCATTCGTAAAAAGTTCCCAGGAAACAGACCTGCTTTCCAGCCATCTGATATAATCACAGTAAAAATCAAGCAACCGTTCTTCTGTCATGTTTCCACCGTAATCTTCAAATATCCGTCCCCGGATCAGATTGATACCTATTATTGATGTTTCTGCTTCCTTCTGTATGCCATAACATTCCGGAATCCAGAATGCCGGATCTCCTACCGCAATTGCTTTCACAGGGGTATCCGTCAGATAATCAGCATTTAATTTATCTACACCATGTTCCCCATCTCTGGTCGTAAACTGTGTAACACATGAATAATTAGTATGCTGTTTCAACCACTCACATTTTCCATTACCACCATTATAATCCTGCACGTTTACTCCATTAAACATTACTTTGATCTGCATTTTCTGTGCCAGTTCTATTGCCAGTGAATAGTATGCCCACAATTTCTGTGTGCCATATTTGTAACTGCCACAGGCAAATATGATCTTATCACACTGTTGCAAATGTTTTCTGAAATATCGTTTTGACCGTAAACACACCCCATACCAGACAAGTTTGTCTGATATCGTCCTCACGGGTATCAACCGCGATAATACAATAAACATATAATATAACATATTGCCAATCGGATTATGAGGCGGCTCAAAATCAATAAATTCTACCTCCTGTTGTCCTCCGATCAAATATTCGGTACATTTTGCAAGGAATTGCTCTCCATAATTATTCCAACCGACCAACCCCATAACAGCTATTTTTTTCATAGATCCTCCGACTTAACTCTTAATGATACTTTATTACTCCCTTAATCGCATACCAGCAAAAATAATAAACAGACTCTATTATATTCAAGCCCATGTACCGATACACACCGAATGTCATCTTTGCGGAACGTAATTTATTTCCTGACTTGCTTGTCTCCATCAGGCGATATTTTAATAATGGTGCATTCAATCCATATGCTATCTTATACTCCTGCAGAATACGAAGCCACATAATATAGTCTTCATGCAGATGTTCCTGTTCCATCGGATATTGCTTTGCTACGGATGTTAATACCATGACTCCGGAAGTATTGATACAATTCCCCTTCAGCAATTGACGATAAGTAATCTCGTTTGGCACAGAAATGATCTTTCCGGAAAGTTCTCCACGTTCGTTCATCAGTTCCCGTGCAGTTGAAGATAGCACTGCCTGCTTCTCTTCCATTAACGCTAATTGGCGCTCCAATTTATCCTCTGTCCAATAATCATCTGCATCCAAAAAAGCAATATATTTTCCTCTCGCCATAGAAACCCCACGATTACGGCTTACTGCAACGCCACAATTTTTCTCATTTACTGTATATATAATGCGTTCATCCGATAAATAGGGTTCTATCTGCTTCCTTGTTTCATCCGTTGATGCATCATCTATAATCAATAATTCCAAAGAAACATTTTGTTTCAAAACAGAAGCAATTGCCTGTGCAATATATTTCTCACAGTTATATGCCGGCATAACAACCGATACTACCACTTTTTCCATATTATAACCTGCCATCTATCCATTCATAAGATACCAAACAAATCATCCGTGCATAATTAGACTGCCGTATGAGCCATACGACAGTCCATAAAATTATACATTCTTCTCCGCTTCTCTCTTCTGCTGCTCCATATCATAATCCATCTTTCTGACATGATATTGAATATCTTCCATTATCTTTCTATTGGCAGCTATAATATCTGCCTGCAATCCGATTACTCCTGTCATGAATCCCATCATCATCAGAGTAGATGCCAAAATGAGAGACTGCACGTGTCCACCCGGAATACCAGCAAATATAAACACCAAATACCGGATTCCTAAGATCAGACCAATCAGAAACAAAATCGTACCGATCAAGCCAAAGAATCGTAACGGTTTGTACATCATAAAAGAACGGGCAATCGTCACCACAGACTTTTTAATGTAACCGAACATGCTGCTAAACAGACGGGAAGGTCTCAACTCATCATTGGTACGGATCGGTACAGATGTCATCGCAAATTTCTCATGTCCAGCCTGAACAATTGTCTCCAATGTATAAGTATATTGATTCACAACATTAAGGCGCAACGCAGCCTCCCTGCTATACGCACGGAATCCACTTGGAGCATCCGGAATATCAGACTTTGAAGCAACTCTTACAGTCCAGCTTCCAATATGCTGCAATTTTTTCTTCAATGGCGAAAAATGAGCTGTATCATCAATTGGACGTTCACCGATCACAATATCTGCCTTTCCATCTAGAATTGGTCGAACCAATTTCTCGATATCCGCACCACAATACTGATTGTCTGCATCCGTATTCACAATAATATCTGCTCCGTTCCGAAGACAGGCATCCAGACCAGCCATAAAACCTCTTGCAAGTCCTTTATTCTGCTTGAAGTTTACAACATATTGTACACCCCAGTTCTTTGCAACCTCTACTGTATTATCTGTACTTCCGTCATTAATGATCAGATATTCAATCTCGTCAATCCCATCAATATGTTTTGGAAGATCATTTAATGCGACTTCTAATGTCTCTGCTTCGTTCAGACACGGTATCTGTATAATTAACTTCATAACTGCCTCCTATGTATTCTCCTTCTTAATCCTTATTGTATACTCATTGGTTTATTCCATACATTCTATCATTCGATGGTACATATCCACAAGTCCAACTCTCGCCTTCCATCCAAGCGCCTCTAAGCGTCCACAATCCAGATATACATGACATATCGGATTATAACTTGCATTTGGTGTATCCGGGATATCTAAAACAACATTACATTTTTTATTACCAAAATGTTCTGCTACCAAATCCGCCATTTCTCTAATCGAGCAATATGTATCCATATTGGCCGCATTATATGCCGTTCCCGGCTTACCCTGAGTAAGAACCGTCAAAATTGCTGTTGCCGCATCCGCCGTATACAAATACATCCTTTGCGTTGCTCCTGTTGTCTGTAATCGAATATCCTTACCCATTGTTGCACATCTTGCAAATTCTGCAAACACTCTGCCATCATCGGCTGCTACTCCCGGTCCGAACGTCTGTGTCAACCGTATGATCTTAACCGGAACCTGATACTCTGAACTATACGCAACACATAGATTCTCAACCATCTGTTTACTTTCTGAATACGAGCTTCTGACTGCCAGCGGATTCAGATATCCCATTCGTTCTTCTGTTAGAGGCTGTTCATCAAGCGGAGTTCCATATACCTCCATGCTAGACATATATACCATACCCTTCACTTTTTTTCTACGTGCCAGTTCTAATATATTACGAGTACCTTCTATTGCTGTCATGATCGTCTCAACCGGTTTGGTTACAAAATCCTTAGAAGCCGTAACGCTTGCACCATGTATAATATAATCAACATCCGGCAAAAACTCGTCAAATGTATTGATATCTCCTTCAACAAGCGATAAAGTACTATCTTCCATATAATCCGCGAACATTTTCTCAGCCTTTTCCCGATTACGAACTAACGCATATAATTTGATATTATCCGCATTCAAGCGATTATATTCCATTATTCCCCGCACTATCGTTGCACCGATCAACCCGGTTGCACCCGTTATAAGTACACTATTATTACATAGATTATTCCACTCTATAGAACTACTCTGTGCAATAAATGAATTGTCCTCATTATAAATAATTTCCTTTTTTCCCATGAACAGCCTCCATTAATCAATATAAATCTGTGCATTTTCCTGTGCATCCAGCAATGCACGCATTGTATAAAAATCATCCGGTGTCGTAATCTTAATATTCTCATATGGTCCGTCTATCAAATACAGATTATGTCCATAGTGTTTCATCATTGTGCAGGAATCAATAAAATCAAATATTCCTTCCTGCTGTGCTCTCTGATGAACCGAAAGAATATCCTCCAGCCAAAAACTCTGCGGTGCTTTTGCAACACGTGAATGTGAACGATCTGGTACATAATCAATAGAATTATCATCTTTCACAACCATAATCGTTTCTTTCACAACCGCACTTGTAATAGCCGAACCATGTTCTTTCACACTTTGAATATTATTCGTAATTACGTCAGCATTAATTAACGGACGTACTCCATCATGAATCAACACAACGCTTTTCTCATCACCCGCTACCTCTTTTGCCGCTGCAAGTCCATTATAAATTGACATCTGCCCGGTATCTCCTCCCGGAACCACCTTTTTGACCTTTGTGATGTGAAACCGTGCTAACAATTCTTCTAAGTATGGAATCCAATCTTGTACACATGCTACCACGATGGCATCTATTTCCGGATGCTGTTCAAATATCTCTAATGTATAAATGATAATCGGTTTTCCATGCATTTCAAGAAACTGCTTCGGACGTTTTGTTGTTTTCATTCTTTGTCCAATTCCACCTGCAAATATTACCCCAATATTCATTCACTCTTCTCCTTTTCTGCAATTTTTTCAATGCACTCCGCTAATTTGTGCGCATTGCCCATCTCTACAAAATATATTCCCGGCATATCCTCATTATACAATTCGTGCGTAGCCGCATTATCTCCAAGAATCATCGGTTTTTGCATAGCTCTATATATATACGCCTTACCAGGAATTGTCCTCTTCGCTTTGTTAATTGCCTTATTAAAATGACCTGCCAGACACAGATCAGAGTAACTTATATATTCTGCAAGATCTTTCTGGGATAACCAATCATGATATTCTACCGAATCGCTTATCGGTTTTATAAATGAATCCTTGATTGGCCCCACTATTACAAAATACATATCCCTATGATCCTTCAGTATATCTACTGCTTCAAGTATTGTATCCAAACCTTGCAACGGTAAAACACTCCCAAAATACAACACAACAAATCGATCCTTCATTCGTTGCGGTTTATTCTGCACTCTCGGATAATATATATTCTCATCTGCCTTCAAGTATAAAACATGACATCTTTGAGTATCTAATCCAAACTCCTCAGTAAAATAATCTCCATGCGCTTTTGTATCTACAATCACCTGATCCGCTTTTTGAATTGTCTTACAGTCAAACCATTTCAAAATCTTAGCAGGCAGACTATCCGGTTTCACCTTTTTACGGTCGAATGCAAGCGTATCATACATAGAAATAAAAAAGTCAATCCAGATCTCTCTTTTCTTAAATTTCCATCCGAATACCGGCAGCACAAGCTGTGGTGCAAAACCGATAAACACTTTGTCAATCTCTTTCATAGAACAAAATAACAATCTGCTATATACATGCAGCAATCGAACAATATATTTCTGACTATTTGATCCAATTACCTTTACATTCCCGCCCTGTTCTTTTATGTTTTCAATTTCCTGTGTATTCCTCAAATAGTCCAGATTCTTAGTTGTAATAAATAAGACTCTTTGACCTGAAAACTCCGCCATACCTTTCACTATCCTACTTTCCTTTAACCTCGGATATCAGACGTGTCTGAATCCATTCAACAACCTGCTTACACGCAGCACCGTTCTCACACAAGCCTACCTGATGGAATAATTTCTGTAAATTATCTTCATAAACAGTCTCATCAAACTTAAGAATCCTATCTTCCATTTCATCATTATTCTCTGCTAATGGGAACGGCAATTCATAAATATTGAAATAAAAATCATGTTCTTCCTTGTACTGTGCCGCATCTGATGCATACATGAAACATGGTTTTCCGGTTGTTACAAAATCAAACATACAACTCGAATAATCTGAGATCAGTACATCACATGCAACCAACAACTCTTGCATAACACTATATGATGTCGCATTGATAATCGTATCATTATACTGCATAAATTGTTCGGCATCCATTAAATTGTGTGGATGAAGTCTCACAAGAATTACCCATTCCCCACCAAATCTTTTTTCAAAATTCTTCCGCATTCTCTCAAAATCCAGACGATATGCATCTGTACCGAAATCATTACGGTATGTTGGGGCATATAATGCCATCTTTTTTCCCTGTGTGTGAAAATAATCCTGAACCTTTGCAATGCATTCATTATTCTCTGTAAAAAATATATCATTTCTCGGACTTCCACTCTGCAAGATCTCCCCTTTGTACCAAAAGGCTCTTCGATAGATCTCGGAATAAAATGTACTATTGGATACAAACAAATCCTGTATCTTCGAATTATACTGAATATTCCTTTTGTCAAACAGATTCATCTTATCCGGAATATCCCCATACATCTTCTTGAGTCCATAACTTCCATGCCATGTCTGAATGTAATACTGTCCCTTTCTTTTTAATACTCCTAACGGTTTGGTATTACTGTCAATCCAGATCTTAGCGGTTGTCAGTTCGTACGCCATACTGAAAGGATTATAATTCGCCGGTCGTATTCCTTCCGGCAGATCAATATCTGTATCTTTCTTAATCAGCCATACAATCTCATACGGCAAATGCTCTCTTAAAATCTCGTCAACAATATACTTCGGATTATCTCCATATCTCTTTCCCTTCATATTGCAACACACAATCTTATTCTTCTGAATAGGAAAAACACGCATCATAAAACACAATACGGAAAAAAACAGTCCATATATATTAAACAACACATATATGATGTAATAACATATCTTATTCTGGTTTGCAAACCGCTTAATTCTATCTATCATTTTCTGCCCCTATTGATCATTATTTTATTAATCTGCCATCTCATATTGTCTACAGGCATTGTACATTTCTTCATTCCATATTCCAACCCATTCGCTGTTATCCAATTGTACAACATATGGTGCCCTGTAATTTTCTAAATCTGTAATTCTATTGGTCAGAACCACCGTATTATCCTGTGTTTCCAACTGATTACAATCATATTGTATGCGCTTATCGTACAGCATAACAAGCACAGCTTTTCTATAATTCTCTGTTCCCGCGCAATATATAGAACCTTGATCCTGTCCCCAATCATTCTCCAATAACTCGTAAGTTGCATCCGCCGCCTCATATCTGCGATTGGATGGCGGAATACACTGGTTTTTCTCTAATTGTGTATATAATGCACCAGAAAAGATTAACACCGTAATACAAATAGCCACAACATGTTTTTTATACTGCATAACCAGAAGAAGACATGTATATCCTAGCAACAGCAAGAGTGCCACTCCCAATACATTTTTAGAGAATTTCTGTTGTTTTGGGTATAGTGTAAACATCTTAAAGAAATAAAGAGATGCATTACTAGTCATACTCTCTCCTTTTAAAATTGGTAGTGAATAAAATACATACACAGCACCTACTATCGCTGTGATTACACCGCTGCCTATTACGATTCCCTTAAATGATAAATTCGTTTGTTGTTGTATTGTCCACAACCCACATAACAAAAACGGACCAATAAACGGACAAACATATCGTGTATACAGTAAAAAACGGTATCTTCCATTTCCCGCTCCTAATAGCGCTACACATGCTGCCATCCCCCACAAAATAATTGTGGAAAACAAAAAGAGAATCACATATTCCTTTTTTTCCTTTGTAATCTGCTTATAATTCTTTACCGCATAATATAAGACAACTACCGTTACAATTGTAAGAATTCCTCCTGTCTCAATTGACGTAGCTCCTGCAACCGAAAAGAAATTACAGATAATCTTCTTGATTCCATCTAATGATGTTAATACTTCATAACGTGAAGTACTTGTCACTACCTGCTCTGTTGTGTTTACCATTTTCTTTCCAAGTTCAACCTGATATAAATGGGTTTGTACATAAGACAATAATGACTTCTGCAACTGAATTGCTGTGATAAACACCGCAAGAAATGCAGCCGGTTGAACCAGCCATTTCTTATACAATATTAGATAAATCAGACAAACAATTGCCACTGTAACAAAAAGAACCAGACATCTACTATGGATGGAATATGCGTATGCCGTAATAAATGCAAGCACGACCGACCAGATTACTCTTCTGCTTCCTGTCTCATTTATTAATTTTAACATAAGAAGCACGATCAACCACACAATCAATGTCATCGGCAATTCATTATATACAAAACCACGAAAGAACATTACAATTGCATTACATGTAGAAACCAATGCAATCAGGGCACTCTCCGTTTTGTTACACTTTAACTGGCGATTCACTACATAATATGCCACTACTGCTGTTAAAGCATGTACAATCACATTTACAAAAAGCATACAACGATATATCATAACAGGATCTGTAAATAATCGGTAAATCGGAGATAATAACATGGTATACCCGTAATTATAGAACTTGTGCAGACTCATATAATTACTCCAATCATGTCCTGCAAAAAATGTTGCTCCTGAAAGAGTATAGACCTCATCAGCAACAAAAGGAAGTTTTCTGCATAATGCATAACGTCCCTCAAATGCAACAATAAAAATAAACATTGCAAGCATAATCACACGATTGTCCAGACTCTCAATCTTTATGTAAATCTTATTGCCCAGATCTGTCTTCTTAGCCAATAGAAACCAACACACGACAAACACTGCCATTTCCAGCAACAATATCTTTACTAACTCCATCTTACCATTTATCCTTTCAGCAATCTATACAGTTTACCACTTATATGATTTATTCTTTGATAGCTTTTTTTTCTTAACACAATATGGTGTTACTTTAATTGCATTTTTCTTTCCTTTTTTTGCATAGCACATATTCTTCTCTGCTACAACTTTTCCAAACTTAGATGAGGAATGTGAAAACACATAAAAACCCTGCCTGCCACCTTTGATCATATTATTACGCACAGTATATACTGCTTTCTTCATGCTTGATGGTGCTTTTCCAAACATAGCAATGTGTAAGCCAACCGAATAAGCACTAGAGGTTCTGCTGCTCTTTGTCACAATTGTATTGTCCTCTATCGTTGCTCCAATCACATTAAATAAAGCAACTGCTTCTCCCGTCATACCGGTAATTGTATTATTCTTCAACACAATATTTTTATGGAAATATTTCTGAAATTGTTTTTCCTTTGAGGCATAATTGGCACATATACCTCTGGATCCGGTAATTACACAATTCTGCACTGTGATATTCTGACAAGTCTGTCCTTTTACCAGTTTCTTACTATATTGTCCAACGGTCGGAGCCGTTCTAGGTGTTGCAATATCAATCTGCAACTGTTCTTCCACACTATTTTTCTTTGTTTTCCCAACACCTTTTAATACACAATTATCCACTAATACATTTTTGCATGCCACTAATTCAATACCATGTCCTTGATAATTCGAATAAACCGTAAGATTCTTCAATGTAATATTCTGTCCATGTGAAAATTGGATAAATGACTTCTTGAAACCATCTTTATCTATGTATTTCCATGTACCACCCTCTACCGATACATTCTTCACAGATTGATAGTTACCTTTGGATGGACGATTTCGAAACGCCCCTGACTTTGAGATGATCGTAGCTCCCGTTGCTGTAATTGAGCTATTATTCTCTAACCATAACGTTGCCTTCAGATAATATGTTGCACCATCTTCTAAGACAACATCTCCGTCGTTATCCAATGCCCCCATAATATTCTTATAATCTGTCTTGCCGGATTGATCCCCTGACGCCGGCACAATCGTTTGCGCATTCACATCCAGTGTCTGTAACGCAAACAATATGGTAACAATAAATAAAAATGATGTGTACTTAATCCACCTCTTCATATAAATAACCTCTCTTATCCCATAATAATATTCCTTATTATAATCGTTTCCGCTTAATAATTCAACCTCTATCCATTCTTCGTCATCATTTCACATACTTCACCCATTTTACATATAGAAGCATTAGTGTTATACTTAAATAATTAATTATTCAAGGGAGGCATATAAAATGCGATACAGAAAATGTGCTCGAAGCGTTGTGTTGTGTGCCGCATTAACCGGATTACTCATTACAACACCCGCACCAATCGTTCAGGCAACTGAAGTATATGGAGCAACGCAAAACGAGCAACAGGACTACTTAACAATAGAAGATGTAAAAAAAGAGAACAAACAACTTCTTGAACAGCTCAATACGTTTCAGGAAAAAGTCAATACTCTTTTACCGAATGCCGGTTCCGGAAAAGATGTTACATACGCTTCGATCTATAGCGATTACTCCTCTTATAAGGAAAACGAAAACGTTAAAAGCACTCAGTCGTTACTCAATGATATAAGAGATCTTATATCGGGAAACGAGGGATATACCGATCAGTTAGACAAACTGGCAAACGAATACCATGATAAAGAACCGGACAAAAATCTATACGATACGTTAGCTGAGTTATCCAAAGAGATTATCACCCGGCAAAACGACCTTTGCAAGCAGGAGACAGTATTTAATGCCGTAACCCCTTACAAAGATCTTGTATTATCTTCATCTGTTACTGCATTAACCAGCAATCTTGGATTACTAAGAAGTACTACGGATTCCAAACGTCTTGCTTTAACACCAGAGAACGAAGCCTTATATACATCCGCTTCCTACGCTACATACAAGACTGTTATTACAGAAGCCGACACACAGATTCAGTCAACTACAACTTTGTTATCCACTATTCAGACTGTATTGACCGGCTATATTACAAAAGCAGCAGATCATAGTCTGACGGATGACGACATTGCTGACATTCAAAAGTATATGTCATCCACGGATGCTGATTCCGCAAAAATATCCGCAATTTTGGAAAAAGTAAATGCACTTGATATTTCCAAATTGACAAAGCGCCCATCTAAATCCAGTCTGAAAAAACAATTAAATGCCGCCAAAAAATGTCCACCGGATAAATATACCACATACACAAAAGAGACCGATTCTGTATTCAAACAGTGTCTGGCGGATGCCCAAAAAGTATACAATAATCCGGATGCAACAAGTACTGAGATTTCCAGAGCAACCACTGCCTTAAAAAATGCAATCAAGAATCTGAAGGAAGTCGATCGTGCATACAAAGTAGTAGGCAATACATATTATTACAAAGTTTCTGCTTTTGGTGCATTCGGCAACGACAAGGCAGATGACACTTATGCATTACAAAAAGCATTGGATCAATCCCGCTCCGGTGTTAATGTCGTGATTCAAATCCCAAAAGGAACATACTACATAAGCAAGACGCTATACATTCAGTCCAACACCACATTGAATATGGCATCCGGTGCCAAAATATATCGTTCCAAGTCGGCACTTGGAAAAAATATGTTAAAAAATACTGACTCCAAACACAAGACCTCCGGTCACGGAAAATACACGCTTTCCCAAAACATTACGATCAATGGCGGCATCTGGGACGGAGGCGATATCAGCGAATCAAAAACAGGCTGTAACCTGATATATATCGGTCATGCAGATAATGTCAAGCTGATTGGCACAACAATTCGCAACTGTCATGGCTCTCATGCATTAGAGTTTGCCGGTGTTCAAAATGGTCTGGTTCGAAGCTGTAAATTTTATGGTTTTCGCTATGATAACGACCTATATACAAGCGAAGCGATTCAGTTTGATACCTGTTATAGTGACTGGGCTCCGGGATTTACAAAAGACAAGACAACATGCCGGAATATTACAGTTGAAAAATGTACAATATCCGATTATCCTCGTGCCGTAGGAAGCCACCACGTGCTCTCTAGTGCAAAGTACGAAAACATCACAATCCGGAATAACAAGATCAAACGCACCTCTGCCTCGACACAAGGCAAAAGTATTGTTGGAATCTTCCTCATGGGTGTTAAAAATGCAAAGATTACCAGCAACACCATAACAGGATATTATTACGGAGCAATGATAAAGCAATCTTCTAAAGTTTCCATGAAGAAAAACACATTTCGCAATAATGGCATTTATAATATCGCATATAGTGGCAATGATAAAGCAAACAAATATGTAAAATTTACCGTAACGAAAGATAAAGTCAAAACAAAACGACTTACCTTCACTGCTCCAACGATCAAGAGGGGAACAATGAAGACGCGCGGACAGACATATAAGATTCGAAAAGCAAAGAAATCATACTCTGTGAAATTAAAGAAAAATCTTAAGAAAAAACAGAAAGTCTCTTTCTACGGAAAAGACAAAGACGGTAACAAATTCTACCGCACATACTACGTAAACTAAAAAATAACCCATACATAGCTGTCTTCGCTATGTATGGGTTATTTTATTTGTCCCAGATCATTACAGTCTTACCGATCAATTTGTGAATGTCCATCTCAAATGCTCTTGTAATATCTTTAATCTCACGGATCACAATTTGTTCCCCGACAATATTCTCCAAATAATCAATCACTTCCGGATGTTCTTTGTACAAGGCAACTAATTTGAGGTAATCTTCCCGTCCACTTCGGCTGCTACCCACAATCTTCAAGCCCTTTTCCAATACCATACGGGTATTGATTGGTGCCAGATCCTCAGATACACCCAGGATTCCAATCGTTCCCTCCGGATTAATATAATCTATGATCTGATTGATCGCCTTATGGGCACCGTTGCCACCCACACACTCAAACGCATGGTCTATCGTAAAATCTGCAGGAATCTCATGAATAGAATATGTGCCATCCGCAAAAGTAAAATCATTTAGCTTGGATTCGTTCACACCCATCACATATACTTTAATCTCCGGATACATCGTCTTAAGCAGCAATGAAGTAACATAACCTAAATTGCCATCTCCCCATACACCAATCCGATTACGTCTTGCATGTGCAGTATCCATAAATCTGCCGATTGCATGAAACCCAACACTGACAAACTCGGTAAATGCCGCCACCGTCAGATTCATTCCTTCCGGAAGTTTCACAAGACGATCCGGCGTAGTCTGAACATACTCCTGCAGGAAACCATCCGTACCACTCGCACGGAACTTAGAACTTCTCAAATAATTCTCTGCAATAATCTCATCCTTTTCACAAGGAAGATTCGGTATCATAACAACCTGATCACCCGTCTGAAATTCCCCTGACGGATCATACACTACCTTTCCAATCCCTTCATGAATTAATGCCATCGGAAGTTTCTTTCTCAATACATCTTCCGGACGGGTTCCCTGATAATATCGTTGATCTGCATTACAGATTGACAAGTGTGTCGGCCGTACAATCACATGTTCTTTGTCAAACGTAATATCCTTATACACAAGCTCAAATTGTCTCGGACGTTTTAACTGATACACTGCATTTAACATATTACATGCCTCCTAACAACGCTTCCGCTACTCTCATATCATAAGGATATGTGATCTTAATATTGGATTCCTCACCTTCCACCAGATGAACTTGTTCTCCCTTCATCACCAGAATCTTGCAGGCATCTGTCAATATCTCTTTCTCTTCCGTAGTAAGTGATGTATACAAATCCCTTAAATATTTGGCATGGAATGATTGAGGTGTCTGTCCCTGATACATAGTAGAACGATCAGGAATAGATGCGATCAACTGATGATCTTTGCTCTCTACAATAGTATCCGTTGCGGGTATTACCGTATCACATGCCCCAAATTCTTTCGCATAGCGAATATTCTCCTCCAAGATACGATGTGTAACAAACGGGCGAACTGAATCATGGGTGACAATAATCGTGTCTTCATCTAGTTTTCCTTCCGATTCAATATAAGAAATAGCATTCATAATTGTCTCATTTCTAGTGCTTCCACCCTCAATTACAACTACTCTGTCACTATTCGGTATATATTTGCGGACAAGATCCTGCGTATGTTTAATCCACTGTTTTGGTGACAACACCAAAATCTTATCAAACTGTGTATTGACTACGAATTTTTCAATGGTATGAACAATGATCGGCTTGTTTCCAATCTCCATAAACTGTTTCGGCTTTTCAACATTACCCATTCGTGTTCCCTTGCCTCCGGCAAGAACCACTCCATAAATATTACTTCCTTCCATCTTGCACTCCTCCTGTTTGCTTACATTCTATAGTCTCTGTTACCGTTTGAACAATACGTTTGGTAGACATTCCATCGCATCCATTCATATAATGTTTACGAAATTCTGTCAATCGTGTATAATCAAACCTCTCTATCTCCTGTATCTGTTCCAATAATTGTTGTGTATTACGGATAATCGGCCCCGGCACGAATGCCTCATACGGAAAATAAAATCCACGCTCATCGTAATACGAATCCAGATCATACGCAAGAAAATAGATTGGTTTATTTAACAGAGAATATTCAAATACAACCGATGAATAATCTGTGATGCATGCTTCTGACACAATCATCCACTCATTCGTCGACAACGAATCCTCACCAAACTGTTTTATGTCAACTACCTTATCAGCTAAATAATCCGGTACATCCATTACTTCCGAGATAAATGGATGATTCCGTATTACAATCACATATGGCTCTTCCAACCGTTCTAACATCTTCCAATCCAAAACATCCGGAGCTTTTGCTTCTTTTATAGAACCGCGAAACGTTGGCAGATACAATAGAATCTTCTTATGTCTCCATTCCGGTTTCCACTCATATAAATGGTCAAATGCCTGCTGCCGATAAAACGAATCAAACAATACATCCGTTCTGCTTACACCCAGTGGTCTCACAATATGGCAATCCTTTTCCAATCCAAATGCCTCTTCATAAGCAAAACAGACTTCCTCTCCACTTACTGGCACCAATGTATAATTCCGATGTCCTGAGTATTGTTTCAAGTCCTTCATGGAATCTCCAAATGTCTTATCCGCTACACTGCATCCCCATTTTTTAAAGGCTCCACATGCATGCCACACTTGTACCATCTGTGTTTCTTTTCTCAATGTAAATGCTCCAAACAAACTGTTCGATTCATTCAAAAATACAACTGCTGCATCGCCAATATCGCGAAGTACACTGATTGATTCCCGGATGATCGTTCCCCACCCGGAATGTGCCACACGCAAATAATGCACATGTATTTCATAACCCATCTGCTGAAATTGCTCATACAATAGTGTAAAATTATCAGTCAGTACCGGCTGATGATTCTCAACAAAAATAATCTTCCTGTCATTTACAACTTTTCTTGAGGAACACCAATACACAACCGGATATATACATTTGAACACAACCCATTTGATCAAATCACGAATCACTATTTCATAAACTCCTGATATTCTTCTAACACTTCGTCTGCCGGGCCCAGCTTCTTGATCTCGCCATCATGCATCCACATAACCCGGTCACACAAAGAACTTAATGTAGATATATTATGTGATACGATGACAACTGTACGGTCTTTGTTTGAGATCAATTCTTTCATCTTTTCATAACTTTTCTTTTTGAACTTCTGATCACCGACACTTAGCACTTCATCGATCAACATAATCTCTGTTTCAAGAATGGCAGTAATAGAAAAAGCCAATTTGGAATACATACCACTTGAATATGTTCTGACAGGCATATCAATAAACCTTCCCAAATCTGCAAACGCAATAATCTTATCCATCTTATCCCGGATCTGTTCTTCTGAAAATCCAAGCAACATGCCAGATAACAGAATATTCTCCCGTCCAGTAATCTCTTTCTGGAATCCTACGCCAATGGACAATAAAGAAACAGTATGTCCTTTGAGATCGATTGAACCTTTATCCGGACAAAAGATACCGGCAATCGCACGAAGCATCGTCGATTTACCACTTCCATTCTTACCAATAATACCGAGAATCTCACCTTTTGGTACCGTAAAAGATACTCCTTTCACCGCTTGAAACTCATCAACTTGAACCTTCTTAAGACGCAGAAGACTTTTCTTGATCGAATATGCCTTGATATTCTTATAGCCTATCCAAAGATCCTTCACTTCAATTGCAATATCATTATTATCAACTTCCTTTACAACTGGAGCATCATCCATAACTTCTTTTTCTTCTAATACACTCATCACTAAATCACCTTTACATAAGTATTCTCATTCTTATAGATTTGTCTCACACCTAATGCACTTAAGATTAAAGCAATCACTGTCCATAACAACATACCTTTTACACTTGGGGCTGTCTGATACAATAACACTTTTCGCATATCCGTGATCAGCAAAGCGATTGGATTACAATAAATCAATATCTTCCGGATCAACGGATTATGGATCCTTGTCTCAATATTATACATAATACCTGTCATATAGAACAATAATCGAAATGCGATATTCACTACATTATTCAAGTCCTCTACAAAAACACCAAAATGAAGTAAATGTATACTGAATCCAAATGTAAAGAGTACTAATATAATCATAATCGGTATAAAATATAACACATACCAGGATATCTCTACATGATAAAAAATCATCATCAATACAACGATAGCCCATGATATCATCATCTTAAATCCATTAATCATCATATTCGATATCAACAGAATATACTTTGGAATATATACCTTTGCAACAATGGACTTGTTACGTTTGATCATATTGACACTTTGTACCACATTCTTATTAAAGAAATTCCACATTGTCAAACCGATAAACAGGAACAACACAAAATATTTTTCTTTTCCATTAAATACAACGCCAAAGATTACATAGTATATTAACATTGTAAACAACGGATCCAGAACCCACCATATCCAATTCAAGTAGGAATTGGCAACTTCTGTCTTTAATGCAGACTTTGCTGCTCTTACCATATAGTTGTAATATTTTACAACATCATTAATAAATCGTTTCATCTTATTGCCTCCCGGTGTATTCGACTTATTCTATCACAGAATATTCATATTCACAAGGTTTGATTATATCAGCTATCTAACAACCCCATTATAAAGTCCGCCACCCTTTCAGATGATTTCCCATCTAGCTGATCAAAGAAACGCTTTTTGAACGACTCTACTTTCTCCTGTTCAAAATCATTTTGTGTAATTGCATTCACGATTGCATCCATATCCCGCACAATCTTTCCCGGAACAAAATTCTTAAACGGATAATAAAAATCACGATTCACTACATAATCTTCTAAATCAAATGCATAAAATAACATTGGTATATTGAGCAATGATGCCTCAAAAATAACAGAAGAATAATCCGTGATCAGTAAGTCTGTAATAAATAACAGATCATTAATTTCCGATTCAGCGGACAGATCCAACACTCTGTCGCTCACTGTTGCACTTACCGGATGTTTCTGTTCCACAAACGGATGATGCTTGATAATAACCATATACTCGTCACCAAGCTGGTTTAACAGCTCTTCCACATCAAACTTTTCAAATGGAAAATATGCGGTTCCTGCACCGTTTCCACGAAATGTCGGAGCAAATAAAATAATCTTTTTCCCTACCAACTGTGGATATGACTGATACAACTTATCTTTTATCTCTGCTTTATATGTTTCCTTAAAGAAATCATCTGTTCTCGGCACGCCCAAGGATTTCACATTCGCAACATCAATCCCAAAGCCTTCCGCATAAAATCTACGAATCTCAGAAGAACTTACAATTGCATAATTATAATAACGATGATTTGTGCTCATCTGATAAGGTCCACCATCTTTTCCAACTCTTGTAAAACCAAATGTTTTAAACGCTCCGCAAGCATGCCATAACTGAATCAGAATACGATGTTCCATAACCCATACTTCATTCAACACAGGTGTAAAATCATCTACTACAACCACCTTGCTTCTTGCAAGACAGTATGCAAGTTTCCAGTAATTCTTATACGTCATATATTTTCTTTTTCCCGGAACCAGCCAGAAAAGTACCTTACAATCCTTTTGCTGTAACACATCATTTACATATGCGATATTTCCTGTAAGATCCTCTCTCCTTGATGACATAAATAACACATGATCCTTCTTAAAGAAAAGCGATAGCACAGATGCTGTTACATTCAAAAACGTTCTCTTTAATGTTGCACGATTCATTGTAATCCTGCAAAAATATGAGTATCTCCATTTTGCAAACAATAAAACCCTCTTTAATTGTCCGCCTCCGTAGGTATTCTCCATATACCGGCGTTTGCCGCCTAATGCATATACATATATACCATCTAACAAAAAAATGGGAATCAAAAGGGTTCCTATTATAAATTCAATCGCACGATACACAAAAACAAGAATTGCCAGAAGCGGATTATTCTTTGGATACTTTACCGGTTTCTTCCTCTTGATTGTAATTACCCCATTCTCCAACTTACAAGCATATTCATTTTCTTCCTTTACCTGATTAAACTCTGTAGTTTTCACCAAAACATTCTGATATGTCTGTCCATCATATACCTGTATAGTAACCGTAAATGCATTCAGATCACTCCGAAAGAACACCGTATCCAGTTCATAATCAAATACGGCATATCCAATATAATTACCATTCTCATCAAAACTGGTATCAGTCACCCGAAGTGGAAGTATTCTGCTTTCCCTGTCATTTTCAAACTTTACTGCAAGTTTAATCTCCACATCTTCCGGATGTCCGGAGGTATTCCGAACCAATACTCCAATTGTCATAACATCCCGACGAATTGCCAGTTTATCTACTAATACTTCTGTTTGTGCATTAATTTTCATAATTCTACCTCACGCCTGATAATCATCCTGTTTACCGATCAATTTATGGTATATCACAATCATTTTTACCATCTTCTGATACCACTTCTTACGCTTAATTCCATTTAATTCCTTCTCTACTTCTTTGATACGGCTATTCTTTTCTTTCACCATGGTATTGTATTTGAAATTCTTTACACGTATCGTATTCCGGTATTCCCGATTTTTAACTAAAAGATATGACTGATAATCATGCTCCATAATATTTTTATAATTACTATATTCAGCCTGATTATAATAGAACTCCTCGCCATAGTCCCGGACTCCTAACCGTTCAAATCCTTCCTGTTTCAAAATATCATACATTTTCCGAAAACCGGTTATATCCGTCTGTATGTTCAATCCATAAATCATAGAATTCAATGCTTTATTTACAAAAGATTGTTTCAAATGTTCATTTTCCAGTAAATGCATTTCTTCGAAAGTTGTTGCCACCGCACAAAACGCTTCATATTTACACATTGCAGACTGAGAAAATGTATTTGTCAGATTATTACTTTGATTTGTACGATAATGTACAAGACATTCATCCACAACCGTTATTCTTTTTGCCATCGCCATTGCCAGCATGACAAAATATTGATCATTAACCCTTTCAATATTCTGAAACTGAATATTATTCTCCTGTATAAAACTTCTTAAATATAATTTATTCCAAGGTACAAAAGTTGTTAGATTAAAAAAATAATCCGGATTCGTCTCTTTTGAAAAAACATCCTGCTCCGGTAACATTTTTTTCACCAGATATTGGTGCTGTGGAATATATTCCTCTTGCTGTTCATCATAATGATCTGCTCCACAAATACATAGATCCGCCTGCATACTCTCTGCACGGTCATACAACTTCTCAACCAACTGCTCATCAAACATATCATCCCCGTCTAAGAACATAAGATATTTACCGTGTGCATGCATCATACCTATATTTCTTGCAACGCCTGCATTCTTCTTTTCCTGATAAATATATTGAATTCTAGTATCCACTTGCATCTGTTCTTTCACCAAATCTGCCGTTAGATCAGTGGATCCATCATCCACAACAATAATCTCAATATTCTGATAACTCTGATTCACAACATTACTGAGAGATGTCTTAATATATTCCTGTACATTATATACCGGCATAATAATTGATACACCAACATTTTCCATTCTTCCACCTCATTATATATTATTTTCTGTTTGTTCTAATATCTTATCCGTTAATTGTTCACAACATCTGCCTTGTTCATAATTGCCCAACAAAGTCCAATGTTTCTGAATCTGTTCCGATTGCCAGCCATCGTCATACTGTGCAATATCTTCCTCTAATTCTTCCATTGTCTTCGCCTGCTTGTACGGCCACTGTTCCATCCCTACATAAAATCCGGTATTCTGAATATACTCTTCTTTATCCGGCACATACAAAAAACATGGTCGTTTCAAAAATGAATAATCCCAAATGCAGGAAGAATAATCAGTGAGCAACATATCGGCCGCGCATAGCAACTCCTGCATATCCGGATAATCACTCACATCAATAATATTCTCACCTAATATCTGCAGACCTGCTCCTTCCTGATATCTGTGATATCGACACATAAAAAACCATCTCTCACCCTCATGAGTACCATTAAGCAGACCCTCATTTAATTTCTGTAATAGGCGATCACTTTCTAACACAACCGGCATGGAAGGCATTCGATATGTTGGTGCATACAATACAATCTTTCCATTATCCGGTATTCCATATCGTTCTTTTACTTTTCTTTGAAATTCTTCTGTCTCCTGCCGCACCAGTTTGTCATTTCTCGGTGTTCCTGCCCGCAAGACATCGCCATGATACAAAAAGGTCTTTTGAATCATATTCTCTTCCTGTACCTTACAGCTTGCAACAAAAAGGTCAATATTCTCTGCACAGAACCTCGCTCTCTTTTTGGTTGCCCAATTTGCATCCGGTCTGTCATTTTCCACCTTCTTATAAGCTCCCCCGCCATGCCATGTATTGATCACATACTGCTTCTTCCGGAACGGGAACCACGGTGCATAGGAACCATTCGTCACAATTACTTTTGCAGTCAACAACATAGGAAAAGAAGAAACAGTAAAATGCTTCACTAATTTTACTCCTTCTTCTTCTAAAAATGCATATTTGTTCTTGTCACTCACTGCCCAGACATACTCAAACCATCCCGGATACTTGTCGCGTAGATACTCATATACATACCTTGGATTACAGGAGTAATCATAGTTTTTCCCTCCTGTAAGTCCGGTAAATACAATTCGATTCCGCTTGATCGGCATGATACGAAACGGTAAAGTGGCAATTCTTACCGCCTCCGAAATCATTACCTTAACAAATGCCTGATCCATGACTACTCCCTCGTTTTCTTAATTGCTGTAACCTGATTCGCATCAATTCCCTCTGTATTCTCCTTCTGGAACAGAATCTTAAATGTAAGGAACATTAGTTTTATATCTAACCAGAATGTATAATTCTCAATATATGTCAGGTCTAATTTTAATTTATCATATGGTGTCGTATTATATTTTCCATAAACCTGTGCATATCCGGTAAGTCCTGCTTTTACCTTCAATCGAAAATCAAATTCCGGAATGACTTCTTTATATTGTTCAGCAATCTCCGGACGTTCCGGTCTTGGTCCTACTAAAGACATATCCCCTTTGATAATATTGATCAACTGTGGAAATTCATCAAAATGCAACGCTCTCAGAACCCGTCCAATCGGTGTAACGCGATCATCATGTTTTTTGGCGAGCTGTGCGCCTTCCTTTTCGGAATCCATACGCATACTTCGGAATTTATAAATATTGAACACTTTTCCATTAATCGTCAATCTTGGTTGTTTGTACAGTACCGGTCCTCCATCATACAGCTTGATCATAAGAGAAATAATCAAAAACAATGGCATCAACACAACAGATACCGGTATACATACCACCAGATCCAGCAATCGCTTAAACATTAACTGATCTGCCGAAAGCCCCTGATTTCTTGAAAGATATAATGGCGTGTCAAATAAATGAATATTGTCCGCACCTCGGAGTAAAATGTCAGAAATCTTCGGTGTAACGTATGTTCTGACACTTTCCGTAAAGCAACGTTTTAAGATAATATTTCTCTCATATGCCGGAATATCATAGATCAATACCGCCTCATACTCCGTCACCATATCACATACACTCTCCAAAGACTCCTCATTCAAATCTGCAATGTCACAGATCTCATACTTATCCTGTCTGGAACTCATTTTATTGATCATATCATCCGGATCGCGATCATAGCAGACAAGCAGCATCTGTCTCGGCGGATACAACGCCGCATAGATCAGCTTACATATAAATACCCATAGTAATATGATCGCAATCTGCACAATGGTCATCTTCAAAATAGGAACGGAGCTTAAATACTCTCTACTGATCAATACAACCTGGATATAAGCTACCACATTCGCACAAATCAGGGACAGAATCTGTGAATATAATACGTCCATTAACCGTAAATACCCTATCTTAAATCCTCCGTACAAATGTGTCAGCAAAAACAGGATCAATGCATATACACCAATCACTGCCCAGTCACCGCGACGGAAAAACGGAATATCTAACTGCTTAACATAGGAACCATACCATACAAATGCGAACAGCACTGTATGGGCTGCTAATATCACAAAGCCCTCTAAAAAATTGATCAACCGTTTAAACTTTTCTCTTTTTTTCATAATTACAGCCAGCTCCTTTATTTCAACTGTCCATTTTTCCGGAATGTATATTTACGTCCTCGAATCTTAATCGTCTTGCTACGTACCATCTCGCCTTTTTTGTTGAAATAGTACTTCTTTTTCTTAATAGTCCGGAATCCGGTTACCCGATATCCCTTTCCATCTACATAATATTTTTTCCTTTTTGTAGAAATCCATTTGTTCTTTGCAATTGATCCGTTACTATTGCGATAGAAATATTTGCCCTTACTATTCTGATACCAGCCTTTCTTTACGTGGCAGATTCCTTTGTTATCAATTGTTACACCTGGCTCTCTTGTCTGCAATTGCAATGTACCATCATTACCAAACAGGTATGTATGCAATCCAATTCGCACAAATCCGGTCTGCATTTCACCTTTGCTGTTAAAATAGTATCGTTCATTCTCTAATGTTTTCCAACCGGTCACGGCTCCGCTGCTATTGAGATAATAAGAATGACCTGCAATGGTAAACCAGCCATCTTTCTTGCGTTTACCCTGATAATAATATTGCCAGTTCTTACCTTCTTTATGCCAGCCGTATTTCAGTGCCTGCGTTCTTTCGCTGATAATTTCCCGATAATCTTTATAAAGAAAATCAATATCCACCGTATTTTCAGTAATTCCATCAATCTTCTGCATTGATGTTGCCTGCCATATTGTGTAAGGATATTCTTCTATATCCGGCTCTTTATTCGTGTATCTGGCATACCAGAAATCATAATCTTCTAACTGTTCTGCATCTAAATAATTATTGTACCAGTTCTGATTACTGTAATACATTGGATAATATCCCGCTGCCGCAATCGTATCGCAATATGTCTTTATCATTGAAGTGCGTAGTTTCTTTGTTGTCTTATTCAGAATATATGCATCTTCCACATCATACGCTACTGGAAAGTTAACCGGAATACTCTGCAATTTTTTGATTGTAAATTCTGCTTCTTTTAACGCTTCTTTTTCGCTCGTTGCGTAAGAGTAAAAATACACACCGATCGGAATCCCAGCCTCAGTCGCACCTGCTACATAAGACTCAAACCGATCATCTAGCGTACAACTTTTCGAACCGTATCTTCCCTTTCCGTATCCAATACGGATCATTACAAAATCAACACCTGCTGCCTTGATCTTATCCCAATCTACATTCCCCTGCCAGGTGGATACATCAATCCCCATGGTAATTGCACCTTTGCTGAGTTTGGTGATCTGTGCTCCAATTGGTTTTCCCGGCTGATAATTATTTCCTTTTTGGTTGAAGAAATAGTAGGAAGATCCAATCCGTTTCCAGCCGGTCACCTTTTTTCCTTGTTTGTTTACATAATATTTGTTTCCTTTGTATTTTACCCAGCTGTTGGTAACCTTCTCACCATCATGATCGTAATAACATCCCTTTTTCCATGCATTTTTAGTTGCCGCTCTTGCGGTAATTGCTACATTACCTAATACGCACGCAATTACTAGCACAAAAAGGATTCTTTTACATGCTTTTCTATATGTACTCTTACCGTTCATATCCCTCTCCGTTTTATGCCTCATGGCCCTTATCTTTGATCACCTGTACCACTTCATCTACATACTGTTTGCACAGATCATCCGTTGCTGCTTCTACCATAACACGGATCACCGGCTCCGTACCACTTTCACGAAGTAGGATTCGTCCTTCGTCTCCCAATGCCTTTGTAACCTTTTCCACTGCTGCCTGAACATCCGGATCTGCTTTTGCCTCCGGCTTACTTTTAACCCGTACATTCTGTAATAACTGTGGATAGATCTTAAGGTCACGGAACAACTCAGAAGCATTTACTTTCTTTTCCAGAATTACTTCCATTAATTTGATTGAAGTAAGCACGCCATCTCCGGTTGTCGCATATTTACTGAAAATAATATGACCACTCTGTTCACCACCAAGAGAATGTCCATTTTCCATCATATTCTCAAATACATATTTGTCACCAACTGCTGTCTTCTCATAAGAGATTCCTTTTTTATCCAAGGCTTTGTAAAGTCCCAAATTCGACATAATCGTCGTAACTACTGTATTATTATTCAATTCTCCACGTTCAGACAGATAACATCCGCAGGCATACAGAATCTTATCTCCATCAATAATCTCACCTTTTTCATCAACCGCTAAACATCTGTCTGCATCTCCATCATAGGCAAATCCGATATCTAACTGTTTATCCACTACCAGTTTCTGTAACTGTTCAATATGAGTAGAACCGCAGTTATTGTTAATATTCGTTCCATCTGGATTATTATTGATCACATAAGTCTTTGCGCCCAATGCCTCAAATACTGCCTTCGCAACTGTAGAAGATGCACCGTTTGCACAATCCAGTCCCACTCTCTTGTTCTTATAAGACCTGGTTGCCAATGTCATAAGATATCCAATGTAACGATTCCGTCCCATTGCATAATCTACCGTTTTACCAATCTGTTCTCTCTTTGCAAACGGAATCTCCGGAATCTCACCATCAATATATGCTTCAATCTCAGCCTCTACATCTGCCTCTAACTTATATCCCTGTCCATTAATCACTTTGATTCCATTGTCATAATATGGATTATGGCTGGCAGAAATCATAATACCGCAGTCAAATTCATCTAATCTTACAATATATGATACACTCGGTGTCGGGGTGACATGCATCAGATACACGTCTGCTCCGCTCGCTGTCAGACCTGCAACCAAAGAATACTCGAACATATAAGAAGAACGTCTCGTATCCTTTCCAATTACAATGCTTGCCTTACCATCTGCATGATTCTTTCCATAATAATAACCAAGATATCTTCCAACTTTGTAGGCATGTTCTACCGTTAAATCTACATTTGCCTCGCCTCGAAATCCATCTGTACCAAAATATTTACCCATGATCTGTTCCCCTTTATCTTTATTCTTTCCTATTCATAATGTCTGTATTATGTTACTTTTTAATAATATTGATTGCATGTTGCATATTATTAATCTCTGCATAAGTCACATTGCCACCAAATTCACCATCTAATGTCCATGCAACCGGTTCCGGACTGTCTACACATATCTTTTTTGCCTTAAACTGATACATATACTCTGGATTGAATTCACCCATCAGATATGCAGAAATCGTTGCCTGAAGATCAATCGGATTCGTTGGATACTTGACTAGCAACGCTTCAAACATTCCATCATCTAACTGTGCGATCTTGGAATTCGGATTCGGAAATCCACCAACTGTCAAAGAATTCGTAATCATTCCAATTAAAAAATCATCCTCAATTACATTGCCATCATATTCCACCTTCATATGATAGGATGTCAGACTTGGAACACTTCGTATTCCTTCTAAGATATACGCCATATGCCCTAAATGATTCTTATATTCCTGTGGTGTCGAATAACTAACCGAACTAAAAGCACCAAAAGCCGCAACATACACAAAACAATCTCCATTAAATGTACCGATGTCAATCGGTTTGGGAGAATACTTCACGATACGATTTGCAGCACGAATTGGATCTTTGGGGATATTAAGACTTCTTGCAAAATCATTTGTTGATCCTGCTGGAATATAGCCGAGCGGGGTATCGCAACCACACTGCATATATCCTGCTATTACCTCATCTAATGTCCCATCTCCTCCTGCACAAACGATCACATCATATAACCATCCTTCTTCACTTACGATTCTGGTTGCATCTTTTTTCGCCTGTGTAGGATACACTTTTACATTGTAACCCGCCTTTACAAACAGGTCTACGATATCTAGCAATTTGCCTTTAATATGCTTTCTGCCGGCAGAGGGATTCACTATAAATAACAAATTTTTCATCGTATTCCCCCTCTGATCTACTGATTAGATGTTGTATCGTATCCATTAGGATTCATCTTCTGCCATCTCCAAGCATCCTCGCACATTCTATCTATGCCATATTGCGCTTTCCATCCCAGTTCTCTTTCTGCCTTGGATGGGTCAGAATAACAGGTTGCAATATCGCCTGGTCGTCTCGGTGCAATCACATACGGAATCTTCTTGCCACACGCCTTTTCAAAGTTATGAATAATATCCAGCACCGAATATCCGACTCCGGTACCGAGATTATAGATTACCAGTCCCGGATGTTCTAATAATTTCTTCACCGCACACACATGTCCCTTCGCAAGGTCAACTACATGGATATAGTCCCTCACACCGGTTCCATCCGGTGTATCATAGTCATCGCCAAATACATTCACCCTGTCTAACACTCCTGCTGCAACTTTTGCAACATATGGCAGCAGGTTATTCGGAATTCCATTCGGTGCCTCACCGATCAATCCGCTTTCGTGTGCCCCGATCGGATTAAAATAACGAAGCAGTGCAATATCAAAATCTGGATCTGCTTTCTGAATATCCGTAAGGATCTGCTCTAACATTAGTTTGGTCTGTCCGTATGGATTGGTCACCCCGCCAACCTTACATTCTTCTGTAATTGGGATCACCTCCGGATCCCCGTATACGGTTGCAGAAGATGAAAATACCATTTTCTTCACATTATACTTTCTCATCATGGAAATAATATTCAACGTTCCGCTGATATTATTCTCGTAATACTCAAATGGTTTTACGCAGGATTCGCCCACAGCCTTCAATCCTGCAAAATGAATGATCACATCAATTACATTCTCTGAAAAGATCTTCTCTAAGTCTTCCACATTTCTCATATCCGCTTCATAAAACTTCACTTTCTTCCCGGTGATCTGTTCTACTCTGGCAACGGACTCCTTACTGGAATTACACAAATTGTCCATAACAATTACATCATAACCTGCATTTAACAATTCAATATTGGTATGACTGGCAATAAATCCAGCTCCTCCGGTTACTAATATTGTCATAACAAAGTTCCTCCTATTGTCTACTTCTGATATAAATAGTCAAATTAATCCATTAAAACATTATTTTATTATACCTCAATCACAATATACATTGCAAGAAAAAAGTAAAAAGAACCCATACCATCCGATTTCATCAAACAATACAGGTTCTATAAATTTATACTTTTTTATTAATTTTTTGCACAAACCATCTAAATGGATGTTTTAATTTATACCGGATATGTTCTATATGATGCTCCTGGCTTTCAACCCTTTGCCGCAATTCCTCATTTTGATTCAACAAATATAATGTTGTCGTCCCAAAGAAACGTATTACATCCTGCATCATTTCAGGATTACTTCTATCCCATGTATCTTTTTCCTCCACAGTCCGTGAAAATAAAATATCTTCCTGATTCATATACTCTTTTGCAATGCGATCATTACCGTCTACATATTGCATCAGAAAGTTTTCTGCTTCTTCCTTAAAAAACATACTGCTATTTCTGTCATTTCCCACTTCAGCGGATAACTGTGTAGCTATATTACGAAACACTCTGTTTTCACTTTGCTGAAGTTCCGGCATTGTATTTAAGATTCTCTTTATGGCTGCCATATTCTTTGTCAGACTGATATTTCGAACAGAATCTTCATATATAAAAGCTTCCGTATCCACAATTCCCAAAGCATTCAAAAAATCCTTTTCAATCCTTCCTCCCACAAAATCATTCACCTGAAAGCGCCTGACAATTATGTTGCCTTTTCCAACATATTCAGAAATTTTTTGCAGCATTTCAAAATAATCTAATTGAATATACGGTTTTTCCCGTAACACATCCTGCCATGTCCATTTTGAATATTTTGCCATACCTTCCTTAATCTGCTGATTCCACCATGAATACAGAAAATCGTCCTGCCTTCTTAAATAAACAATAACTTTAACCTCAATCCCTTTTTCAACAAATTCTTTCTGAATTTTCGTCCAACAATCTGCGTCTTTTATAAATCCACGATTCCAGATTCCCTCATCAGACAAAATAATCTTATCATGTACCTCAAAAAGTTGCTGAACCCTATGTATACCTTCATATGTAATACACTCTTGTTGTTCCACAATCGCTCGTTCATTTTCATCCCGCACACGGCAAATCAAAAAATGTGCATTCCGGTAAGGTTGAATGTTCTGAAAATGATAATCAAACATTGGATAATAAAATCCTTGTTTTTCTAATATTTCCCGATTTTGATAGCAAAACGACTGAATCGATGTAGTTGCCGTTTTAGGAGTTCCAATATGTAAATATAGTGTTTTCATTCTTCCTCCTCAAGCATTACTGATAACTGATCCATGATTTGATCCACACATTTCTCCAATTCACAGTTACTTGTATCCACTTCTATATCCGGTGAGCAAGGAATTTCATACGGACTAGATATTCCTGTAAAATTAGATATCTTACCCTCTTTCGCCTTTTTATATAACCCCTTTATATCTCTTTTCTCGCATACTTCTAATGGGGTACTGACATATATTTCAACAAATCGTTTTCCAATAATGTCTTTAGCCATTTTTCGGTCTGAATGATATGGTGAAATAAGAGAAGTAATCACAATCAGACCAGCATCATTCATTAATCTTGCCACTTCTGCAACTCTTCGGATATTTTCCATCCGATCCTTTTCTCCAAAATTCAGATCACTATTTAATCCCATTCGTACATTATCACCATCCAGTAACATCGTATGTTTTCCAAGTGTACATAAACGTTTTTCAATCTCATTTGCTATCGTTGATTTTCCCGCACCAGACAACCCCGTCAGCCAGATAGTCACTGCTTTCTGCTGCAATTTATTTTCCCGGACACTCCTGTTGATATCTAACTGCTGCCATTTTACATTATTGCCATTCTCATCTACTTTACATACAATTCCACCAGCTGCTGTAGTATTGCGTAATCGATCAATTAAAATAAATGCACCAAGCATATTATTCTCCGCAAACGGTTCCAATACAATCTTCTTCCCTACCGCTAATTCACAGACTGCATTTTCATTTTTACATATTCGATCAGTCTGAACTTCTTCGCCATTATCCACATCAATCTTATATAGAATTCGGGTTATCGTAACAGGAACCAACTGTGTTCCCAGTTTAAGCCAGAAATCACGTCCGGCAGTCAATTCATTCTCATCCATCCAAAGTAAAGAAGCTTCAAACAGTTTTCCAACATAGAGCTGTGATTCTCCCCTATATAATACACATCCTCTTGAAATATCAATTTCTCCATCTATACATATCGTAACAGCATACCCTTTTTCTGCCATCTGTACCTGATTATTTCCACATAATATTTCTGTAACATGTGCTTTTTCTCCGCTAGGCATCACTCGTATTTCATCTCCAACATGAATATTCCCCGCGGCAATCGTTCCTTGAAAACCGCGAAATGCACTATTAGGTCTGCACACTCTCTGAACTGGCATAACAAATTCTTCTGTCGTACTTTTTTTAGATACATCAACATGTTCAAGATAAGAAAGCAATGTCGTACCATGATACCACTCCATTTTCTCAGAAGAATTTACTATATTATCTCCCTCTGTTGCTGAAACCGGAATGACAAAAACAGATGCCGTCTCAAATTCACACATCAGCATTTCAATCTGATGTTTTATATTATCAAATATATACTGATCATAATCAATCAAATCCATTTTGTTAACTGCAAATACAAAATGCCGAATTCCCATCATCGCACAGATTCGAACATGTCTCTTCGTCTGTGTCAGAACTCCTTTTTCAGCATCAATCAATATCACAGCTAACGATGCAAATGATGCACCAACTGCCATATTTCTGGTATATTCCTCATGTCCCGGCGTATCCGCTACAATAAAACTTCTATGTTGTGTTGAAAAATAGCGGTATGCTACATCAATTGTAATACCCTGTTCCCGCTCTGCCTCTAATCCATCCAGCAAAAGCGAATAATCAATATTTCCATCTCTAGAGCCAACTTTCGAGTCTAATTCCAACGCTCTTTTCTGATCCGCAAATAATAATTTTGCATCATATAACAAATGTCCAATTAAGGTGGATTTTCCATCATCCACACTGCCACAGGTAATAAATTTAAGGAGTTTATCGCTCATGTCTAAAAATACCCCTCCTTCTTTCTCCTCTCCATACTTGCACTTCCTCCATCAGAATCAATCACACGACTTGCACGTTCCGATTCCACGGTCGCCAGGGTCTCGTCAATAATCTGATCTAATGTTGTCGCATTTGACTCAATGGCTCCTGTTAACGGATAACAACCCAACGTCCGAAATCGAACCATTTTCTTCTCAATTCGTTCGCCAGGATATAATCTCATCCGATCATCATCTACCATGATCAAATTGCCATCCCTTTCCACAACAGGTCTGACATCTGCATAGTATAGGGATACAATCGGGATATTTTCTCTTTTTATATATTGCCATATGTCCTTTTCTGTCCAATTTGACAGCGGAAAAACACGTATACTCTCTCCCTTTCGTATTTGGGTATTATATAGATTCCATAATTCCGGGCGCTGATTCTTGGGATCCCAGGATTGATCAGCATCCCGAAAAGAAAATACCCTTTCCTTTGCGCGAGACTTTTCCTCGTCTCTTCTTCCACCACCAAAGGCAGCCGTAAAGCCATACCGGCTCATCGCCTGCTTCAAAGCTTGTGTCTTCATAATATCGGTATAAGCCGCACCATAATCGAACGGATTTACACCTTGTCTTACACCTTCTGTATTAATATATTCTAACATTTCTATGCCAAGTTCCTTAGTGATCTTGTCACGAAACGCAATCATCTCTTTAAATTTCCAGGTTGTATTGACATGCAGAAAAGGAAATGGCGGCTTTTCCGGATAAAATGCCTTTATTGCCAGATGTAACATCACAGATGAATCTTTCCCTATCGAATACAACATCACCGGTTTTTCACATTCCGCAACAACTTCCCGCATAATGTAAATCGCTTCTGCCTCTAATTCGTCCAAATGGTTCATACACTCTCTCCTTTATATATTCCTCTTCAGTAATAAATCTGCGAAATCAGAATCCGAATCACATGTTGTACTTTACATACCTGATATGAAATTTATATGAAATAATTATTTTTTATAACGCTCTAAAAACTCCTCATAACCCTTTCTCCGAAGCTTACAGCTTGGACAATGTCCGCATCCGTCTCCTTTAATACCGTTATAACAGGTAAGTGTCATGTTCTTCACCAGATCTAATCCACCAAGATCATCCGCTAACTTCCAGGTCTGTGCCTTATCGATCCACATCAACGGAGTTTCAATACAAAATGTATATTCCATTGCCAGATTCAATGTGGTATTTAACGATTTGATAAATACATCACGGCAATTCGGATATCCCGAAAAATCAC
>HF987896.1:38973-56537 GCA_000431135.1 Clostridium sp. CAG:590 | reverse complement strand
CCTCTTTGCTTTGCAAATACCGCAGCAAATGTTAAAAACAACATATTTCTTCCGTCCACCACACTGTTCGGTGTTCCTTCCGCCGGTGCATTTTCATCCACTGTAATATCCGTTCTTGTCAGGGAATTCGGTGCTAACTGATTCAGTAATTCCATATCCATCACATGCCATTCCACACCTAATTTCTCTGTAATCTCCTTGGCACAGTCAAGCTCTGCCTTGTGTCTCTGACCATAATCAAATGAGACTGCGACCACTTCTTTGTAACGTTTCAACGCCCACAACAAGCATGTGGTACTATCCTGTCCACCACTAAATACAACCAATGCAGCATCCTTATTTCTCGTATTCATATTCATATCTTTGTCCTCCGTTTTCTATTTTATCATTAAAAGCAGTTTGTTCTGCAATGTTACATCTGTTTCAAATCGTCCACGAAATGTAGTCGTAACTGTCTTTGCAGACGGTTTCTTGATTCCTCTTGCCGTCATGCAGCTGTGATTTCCTTCAATGTATACCGCAACATCTTCTGAACCGGTTGCCTTGCTGATCACATCCGCAATATCAGTTCCGATCCGTTCCTGCAGCTGTAGCCGTTTTGCCACCATATCTGCAATTCTTGCGATCTTGCTGAGCCCGATCACGCGTTTGTTCGGAATATACGCAACCGTAACTTTCATATCATACATAAGTGCCATATGATGCTCACAGTAACTGAACACCTCAATATCCTTGACAACTACCATGTCATTATTGCCTTCATCCGGTACATCAAAGCTTTTGGAATACATCTGTGCAATCTCATCATTGGAATAATTCATCCCTTCAAACACTTCTGCATACATTCTCGCCACCCGGTCCGGTGTCTCCCGCAATCCTTCCCTGTCCGGATCATCTCCTAACGCGATCAGGATTCCCCTGATATGTTCTTTTATTGCTTCCTGGTCAATTGCCATTTTTATCCTCCATTCTATACACCCCGTTTATCCGGGTCCCATATATATTTATGCATCTGCAACTGTACATTCACACCATTCATATTATGTCCGATCATAAAATCAACAATCTCTGCCGGTTCAATCTTTCCAAAACAGGAACTTAGGTAGATTCCACAATGTTTCTGTATCAGATGATATTGTTCGATCACATGCTTTGCCTGCATCAGGTCTTCCCGGCTGCCTACCACGAACTTGACCGTATCGCACGATCGGATATTCTCATAATTTACTCCGCACATACGATCTTCCATTCCACTGACTGACGTCTTATAATCCAATGTAAATGTAATATTGTCATCTTGTGTCTTTGCCATATAAGGCATTATATCAATACTTCCGTTTGTTTCGATCTCAATCCGGATCTGCGGGCGTTGCCGTAACAGCTCCAATAACTTACTCATATCTTTTTGCAGCAGCGGCTCCCCACCGGTCAATGTTACATTTTTCACACCGGATGCTTCTATCTTTTTCACCAATTCTTCTGCTGTATATACCGTACAACTTACATCCGGCTCATTTGCCCATCTGGTATCGCAATATTCACATTGCAGATTGCATCCCGCAAACCGTACAAAATAAGCCAACTGTCCGGCACATCTTCCCTCTCCGTTGATACTTATAAATTCCTCTACTACTCGAAATTGTGACATATCTTCCCCTGCCTATCTACCATATCCGGCGCAATTATTCGGTGTCTCATATACTTTGACCAATACAACCTGATACTGCATCTGTTCCAATTCATCATAAAAATATTCCGCAAGATTCTCTGCAGTCGGACGAAATGGTAATTCTACAATACGGAACTCTTCTTCCAATAACGCTTCTTTTGTCTTTTCCTTCAGGCTGCCTTCCTCAATGATCAGGCAGTGATCCAGATCGTCGGCCAACTGTTTCAGGTCATCTTTCAGTGTCCGGAAATCCACAACCATCCCTCTTATCTGTCCTGTTTCTTCTACCTCTTCTGATGCAACCGTCACTTCCACCTTCCAGCGATGTCCATGAATATTACTGCATTTTCCCTGGTATCCCTTCAAAAAATGTGCACTGTCAAAGCTTGCATTTGTCTGTAATGTATACATATCTCTTTCCTTTCTCATCGATTCATCCGTATACCGGATCAGGCTCACTCCTGCCTGATTCCGTATACATAAAACAGGACACTCCTACCCGGTACTGAGTATAAGTGTCCTGTGATCGTATCTCATTCTTCTTATTGTGTCAGCCCTAGTTTTATTTATAGACAGGATGGTACTAATGAACTGTCTTGTTGATTATATCTTTGTATTATAACGCTAAGATCTTACGAACAATCTGCTCCATCTCGCTCTTATCACATACGGTGTCGTGTAATACTTCTGCACTGCGAATATCTTCAATCGCCTGTGGAATCTTAACACCGGAGATCTTGTTCAGCTCGTCCACTAATTCAAAATCAGACTGTGAAGCATACTTCTCATCGATTGCTTCCATAACACTTCTGGTAAATTTGTATGGGCTTGCTGTTGAAGCAATAACTGTAGGTGTCTGATCCTTAGTTGCCTGTACATATTTGTCATATACCGTTGCTGCAACTGCTGTATGCGTATCCATGATATACTGATCGGATTCATATACCTTTTTGATCGTCTCCGCCGTCTCTTTCTCACTTGCATAGTTACCATAGAACTGGGAAAGTTTTGCTTTCATTTCCGGCGTGATCTCATACTTACCGTCAACATTCAATTCCTTCATCAATGCAGCATTCTTATCCGCATCATCTCCTGCAATATGATAAATCAGACGCTCTAAGTTGCTTGAGATCAAAATATCCATAGATGGTGATGTTGTCAAAATGAACTCACGGTTCTTATCATATACACCGGTCTCAAAGAAATCATACAATACTTTATTCTCATTCGAAGCACAGATAAACTTCGCAATCGGTAATCCCATTTCCTTTGCATAGAACGCAGCAAGAATATTACCAAAGTTACCGGTAGGTACAACTACATTGATCTTATCGCCCGCCTGAATCTCTCCATTGGCTACCAAGCGGCTATATGCATACACATAATATACCATCTGTGGAACAAGACGGCCAATGTTGATCGAATTGGCAGATGAAAACTGATATCCCTTTGCATCCATGGCAGCAGCAAGTGTCTTGTCATTAAACATATTCTTCACACCTGTCTGTGCATCATCAAAGTTTCCAATAATTCCAACAACCGAAGTATTGGCACCCTTCTGTGTTACCATCTGTTTCTCCTGGATCGGGCTTACACCATTCTTCGGATAGAATACAATAATCTTCGTCCCCGGAACATCAGCAAATCCGGCAAGTGCAGCCTTTCCGGTATCACCAGAGGTAGCGGTCAGAATAACGATATCATTCTTGATCTGGTTCTTCTTTGCAGAAGTTACCAACAAATATGGTAAGATGGAAAGTGCCATATCCTTAAACGCAATCGTAGATCCATGGAACAACTCCAGATAATAAGCACCTGCTTTCTTTACAAGTGGTGCGATTGCCGGTGTGTCGAATTTCTTATCGTAGGCACTATTGATACAATACTTCAACTCTTCTTCCGTAAAGTCTGTGAGCATTCTGCTCATAACTTCATATGCTACTTCCTGATAACTCATCTTTGCCAGATCATTCAGATCTACATCCAATGCCGGAATTACATCCGGAACAAATAAGCCACCATTTTCTGCCAGACCTTTTAAGATTGCCTGGGAAGCGGTTGCGGTTTCATTGTTGTTTCTTGTACTTTTGTAAGTTACTGCCATTCCTTTATCCTCTTTTCCTATATTATACTATAAGGGATAACCCCTCTGTAATCGGATTCGGCATTCTGCCTCTCCGTATTTCATACTTATTATTCTGCCAGATAAACGTCCATTGTTCTTCTGCCCCAGCGTAATGCTTCCTTATGTGTCATAAAAAACATATCAATACGATTGCCTTTGATCGCACCACCACGATCTTCCGCAACATAAACCTGTCCGTTAATCACAACTTTGGTACCAAATGGTATTACACTTGTATCTACCGCGATTGTCCGGTTCGATGTCGGAACCGTTCCACTGGCTGTACGATTCTTTCCGGAATATACGCCACAGCAGATTCGGCAGGTACAGTATGCAGTGATTACAAATTTGCCCAGCTTTTCACCATGTTCCGAAGCGTATACCGGCTCACCGACTTTTCCTCCTCTAGAGGCCGTAGAACCGGATCCGGTATCGCTGCTGTCACCGGTATCGATATTAACCAGACCACTGCCTCCGGCAGACGAATCATTTTCTGCTTCTGCAATCTGTCTCGCTATCTCACGCAATTTCTGCTGCTTCACCTGTTCCGCCATCTGCTGTGCCTGAATTGCTGCTTTTTCAGCTGCTTCCTGATCTGCTTTTGCTTTTTCGTAAGCTAATTGATCTGCTGTTTTCTCACTCATGGCGGTCAGATTATTAATAGCACGGATCTCCTCTAATCGTTCAGAGTCATAATACTGATCCATTGTGTTCATCTGTGCTAACAAAAGATCGTCCATGTAGCCATATTTCATTGTATCATAAGATACCTTTTGAACTTTGTGCATGGCCGGAACTGTGTAATTCTCATTCGCCGCTGCAACCGCAACACTGCTGAGTTTACCCGGCAATTCTCCGGATGTTACAACAACCCGATAGCCAAACACTGCAATTGCTGCTGTAATCAACACCAACACAATGATCCCAATTATCGTTTTTATCTGTATCCTATTCTTCATCCCCAAATCGCCTTCTCAAATTACTTGACGTAAATCTGTTATTCCTCAAAACAATATGCCATACACTATCATGACATATGTATCTAGATTATATGGTTTTCCAACAGAAAGGTCAAGCTTTTTTCACTCTTCCGAAAGAAAGATCCCTACTTGAATTTTCTTATTCTGTCCGTATAATTGTAATAAAGACTCACAAAGAAAGGATCAGTCAGACATGAAAGGATATCCGGGAGTAACAACCGCAACGCGTAAGGACGGAACTTTATATTATCGCAGCTCCATCACCATTTCCAACCGCCATATCAGTCTAGGCAGCTTTGACTGTCTTGAAAAAGCATCTGCTGCTTATCAGACGGCCTGTTCCATTATGCGCGATCATCAATATCACATTCCGGATTATTCCCCCTCTCTTGCTCTGGATTTTTCCAAATTCATTATACTTGTTAATTTTCGTGACAACGGTCTATATTTTAAGACGCCGATTTATTTGTACAAATCCTATTTTTATTATTACCTGACTCCGGAGCAATATTTTATATTCGACCGGGAAGACCTTTTTTTCTATGCCACACATCAGATTCAATCCCGGGGAGGTTACTATTTTGTGTGCGATTACGGCAGCCAATACAGCATCCTGTCGCGCTATGGTATTCACAACTATTCCAAAAAAGGGATCGACTATGTATTTGTAAATCAAAACGAAATGGATTTCCGGTATGAAAATATCCGTGTGATCAATGACTATATCGGTGTGAACGAAAGACAGGACCTTTCCCCTGCCTGCTATGAATCCATTATTCATGTCAGAGGAAATTATTTAGTCGGACGCAAATTTTTTTAGCGGAACCTAAAAATGCCCCCACCCCGGCCGCAATCGCCTATAACAAAGCTGCGGACCGTCTCACACAGAACGGCTTTACAAAAAAATATATAAAAAATTATATTACCACATATAATTCCACACAATACCTTGAACGATATCAGGCAATCTCTATTTCTCCTAAAATAGGGCAGTTACAGCCTGATAAGCATCAAAAAAAGGATTGAAGATTGCCTTATTATATGCTACAATCAATCCGACTTGGTCAAATGATCGCGGCTGCAGAAACGAAAGGCTGCAGGTGAGGAAAGTCCGGGCTTCATAGGGCAGGGTGCCGGATAACGTCCGGTGGAGGCGACTCCCAGGCTAGTGCAACAGAAATATACCGCCAGGTAACTGGTAAGGGTGGAAAGGCGAGGTAAGAGCTCACCGCTGTTTTGGTAACAAAGCAGGCTCTGTAAACCCCACTCGAAGCAAGACCGAACAGAAAACAATGTGGCTGCCCGTCACGTTTTCGGGTAGGTTGCTTGAACCTGTTGGTAACAGCAGGTCTAGATAGATGATCATTCAACGACATAACCCGGCTTATCGACCGAGTCACTTTGTATTGTAGATATTATATACAAAAACGAGGAGTAAGATCTCATGATCCCACTCCTCGTTTTTGTATGCAATGATTCAATAATAAATCACACGATTCACAGATTTACTTTGCCTGCGTCAATAACGCTTTGCCTTCCTGCCAATAGAAACAATAATCAATCAAACTGATCGATATATGTGGATATTTCTGTAACAGTTCTTCCCGCGTATACGCCTTAGAACAGATCTCCGCCATTAATGTACGGATCTCCCATATAATCTCCTGTCTCGAATTCCGATCTAACAAAGAAAATATGTACTGACTCTTATATGGCAGATGTGCATATATATCATCTACCATCGTATCCACCGAAACATTCTGGTTCCGATAATCGTCGATCAATTCAAACACCTGATACTTCTCATCATTTGGTATTCCGGCATGACGTGCAATCAAAACAGATGCAAGTTCTTCTGTGGTCATGTTCTGATACCCGAACTTGTCAATGTTATAATCCGCAAATGCATCTACTAACATCTGCAAATGATGTCGGATCTGATACTGTGGCAGATTTGCACAAAAATCTGTCAATTCGTCATGAATTCCTGTCTCCTCGTTCCAATAGATCAGCGCATATACCCAATACACCAGATAACAGATCATAATATCATCAATTCCATCCTTACGATCTGTAAAAGCGAAGGCTGACTTGAGTTTAGCGCCTAAGCTCTTGAAGTCTGTCTCGCTAAGCGTCATGTCGCTCAACAATCTGACATTGGGTATCTGTGTTTCAAAATACGACTTCATCTGTGGTAAATCAAACTTTTGTCCTGATACACTCATTAAACAGCCCTCCTTAATCATCTCAAATTAGAATTATTATAACATAGCTTTGTCGCTTTGTCACTATATTGCACAATTTTTTTTAATATTTTTATAATTATTTCACAATATTTTCACTTATTGTACATTATTCGACATCATACAGGAAAACAGCTTCCTCCAACAAACTCCCGCAATATACTATTATTCGGAATCGTCTCGGAACCCACTGCCAAAAAGTAATCCAAGAACTTCAACAGCCTCTTTGCCTCCTGATACTCCGGTGCGTCTTTCGGAATTGCAAACAACAATGGTTCCACATATGGCTTAATCACACTCAGCTCATAGATTAATGCAGAATTGAACATGGCGTCTGCTTCTTCCTGATATGGGAATATATTTCGTTCTTCTCCTCTTCGAACAGAGTCCCACATCGCAATCGTCTTTTGTGCATTGTGCCCTCTTGTTCTGGCATCCCGCACAATTCTCCGGATCAAACGCCCATCCGTTGTGGCAATGCGGTTATGTTCGTCTACATTGAGCTGGGTCAATGCACTAATATAAATACGGAATTTGCTGTCATCCGGCAATTGTTCCGATACCACAGGATTCAGTCCATGAATCCCCTCTATGACCAATACATCATTGTCATGTAATTTCAGGGAATCTCCTCTATATTCTCTTTCTCCAACCAGAAAGTTAAATGTCGGCATTGGCACCTCTTCTCCTTGCAGCAGATGCAGCATATCCTGATTAAACTGTTTTACATCCAGCGCCTCTATACATTCAAAGTCAAAATTACCATCCGCATCTCTTGGTGTATATTTACGATCCACAAAATAATTATCCATTGCGATCGGATGAGGCCGCATTCCCATAGCCCTCAGCTGAATACTCAGTCTATGGGAAAACGAAGTCTTTCCGGAAGAGCTTGGTCCTGCGATCAGTACAATCTTCTTATCCTGCTGTTTGATCGTCTCTGCAATCTCCGCAATTTTCTTCTCCTGAAGTGCTTCCTGTACCAGCATAAGATCTCCAATCTCTCCCGCTGCGATTGCATCATTCAAACCACCAACTGTGTCAACGTTAAGCATGACACCCCATTCATCGGATTGTTTTAAGACCTGAAACAGCTTATTCTGCGGCTTGAATTCCGGCACAACATCCGGTTCCCGTCTCGCCGGCATCTGTAGCACAAATCCATCCTCATACGGATACAGTGCAAAATGTTTTAAATAACCGGTAGACGGAACCATAAAGCCATAATAATAATCTTCAAACTCCTCTAACAGATATGCATTTGCATTGGATGCCCGTCTGTATTTGAACAGTTGCACTTTATCTTTTCTTCCCTGTTTTGAAAACCGTTTTACCAGATCATGTGCGTTATATGTATGCTTTTCAATCGGAACATTTTGCTGCACCAATTCATGCATTCTCTCTTCCACTTTTCGAAGCAGCTCATCTGTGATCACCGCCTGATGGCTCGCCATTTCACAATAAAGTCCCTTACTTAACGAAAACAATACCCTTATTCTTCCGGTTGCACCATCTAATTTGAGAACATCCCGAAATGCTTTCATCATCATGAGTATCATACTGCGCCGATATGTTTCAATTCCAATCTTTTCTGTTGTATCCACAAACGTGATATCCGCATTTTCTTTTACCTGCTTGAACAACTCACACAAATGACGATTCTGATATGCCAGCACAATCTCGCCTTTTTCGCAGTGGCCATATTCCTTTGCCACATCCTCTAACGTTATCTCTTCCTGAACTTTCCGTCTTACCCCATCTACTGTAATCTGCATCATATGCCAGACCTCCTTCTCTTACTGTCTTATTGGATTATCCTTACCGGCATTCCCATGTCCGCCTCTATAATCGAAAATGCATCCGTTCCAAATTCCTTTTCCAGATATTCATGAATAAAGTGTATAAATATGTGTTCCAATCCATAATGGGTTGCATCCAGCACGGTCATCCCCATATCCACCGCATCCAGTCCTTCGTGATGCGTATAATCTCCCGTCAGATATAACTCATATCCGTCTCTTCTTACCTGCTTCATTTCACTTTTTCCGGATCCGGGCAACACCGCAATCTTATCAAACTTTTTCTCCGCTTTGTCCAGAGACTGGTATAACATTACAAATGGTATCTCAAATCGTTCTTTCACATACTGTGCAACCTCCGTTGCAGTCATCGGCTTGGGCAGCTTTCCGTATCTTCCAAGTCCTTCTGTCTGTCCGGGCTCACAACTGATCGGTGTCGCATCTGTCAGATTCAGATACTGCGGACTGCTTGCTAATTCCGCCATTCCTCCTACAATATCAAAATTCGTATGCATCGCATAATAGCATATTCCATGTTCCGCTAACATTAGTACCTTTTCTGTAATAAAATTATCATCATTGATCTGTTTTACAGAAGAAAAGATCATCGGATGATGTGTGATCAGCATATCTACCTGTTCTGCAACTGCTTTTGTGATCACATCATGCGTTGCATCCAATGCGATCATGATCTTATTGACCTCTTTATCCTTTCTTCCCACTAAAAGACCTACATTATCCCAATCACAGGCATATTGTCTTGGTGATAACCTCTCCAGACACGCCATAATTTTCTGACATTCCATGGACACTTCCTCCATTCTTCATCCGCTCTATTCTCTATAATATTGTTGTGCTTTTTCATTTATGCGGATCTGTTGTCTGACCGTCAACATCCTCTGTCCGGTCTTTGCTGCCACCACTGTTCCACGTTTCTCCGCATCTGCCACTGTCTTTTGCAACTCTTCATCAATCCGCTGCAATGTTGCGCTCTGATCTTGCAAATATTGCAGCAATATCCCGTTTTTATGTTGCAGATTATACGCTCCGTATAGCCATTCCGCATCATTATATTCCATCATTGGTTCTTCCAGGCAAAATGCTGCCCTCATTACGGTATAGTATTTTCCATCCTCTGTGAGCATATTTTCCCTTTCTATGACATAACCATGCTCATACAGAAAATGCCGGACAACATCCAGATCCGATTGTGGCTGCAAGATGAGTACCGGATGTTCCTTTTCACACCAGATCCGCTTTCCCCGTTCCAGAATATCCCGCATCAGCAATCCACCCATTCCGGCGATCACGATCGTATCCGCCTCTCCCGGGTTCAGCTTCTCCAATCCATCCCCTAAACGGACATCAATGGATTCCTCCAATCCGTATAACGCAATATTCTTCTCTGCTATCGCAAGCGGGCCTTTTCTCACATCCATTGCGATCACTTTTTGAGCCATACCACGCAGTTTTAACGCTATCGACACATACGCATGATCGCATCCAACATCCGCAATAGCAAACGACTGTGGTGAAATCATCTTCACCACAGCCTCCATTCTTTTCGACAAACTAATATCTTTCATCTTCTATTACTCCAGATAATCACGAAGTTTTCTGCTTCTGCTAGGATGTCTCAATTTTCTGAGTGCCTTTGCCTCAATCTGACGGATACGTTCACGCGTTACGTTAAATACTTTACCTACTTCCTCTAACGTTCTTGCTCTTCCGTCATCTAATCCAAACCGCAGTCGCAATACTTTTTGTTCTCTCTCTGTTAAGGTGGACAATACTTCTACCAGCTGCTCCTTTAACAGGGTAAATGCTGCCGCATCCGCCGGAACCGGAACATTTTCATCCTGAATAAAGTCTCCTAAATGACTGTCTTCCTCTTCACCGATCGGAGTCTCTAGAGATACCGGCTCCTGTGAGATCTTCAGGATCTCACGAACACGTTCTACCGGAATATCCATCTCTTCTGCAATCTCTTCCGGTGTCGGTTCCCGTCCTAATTCCTGAAGTAACTGTCTGGAGACACGGATCAACTTGTTGATCGTTTCAACCATATGCACCGGAATACGGATCGTTCTTGCCTGATCGGCGATTGCTCTGGTAATCGCCTGACGAATCCACCATGTCGCATAAGTGGAGAACTTATATCCTTTTCGATAATCGAATTTCTCTACCGCTTTGATCAGTCCAAGATTGCCTTCCTGGATCAGGTCTAAGAATAACATGCCCCTTCCAACATAACGTTTTGCAATACTGACAACAAGACGTAAATTGGCTTCTGCCAGTTTCTTTTTTGCGTAATCTCCCTGAGCGACCAACTTCTGGAGTTCCTTTTTTGCCTCGTCATCCAGATCATCTCCGGCTTCCTCTAACTGACTCTTCGCCATCTCTCCAGCTTCCATCTTCTGTGCCAGCTCAATCTCTTCTTCTGCGCTTAACAAAGGAACTTTGCCGATTTCCTTTAAATACATTCGTACCGGATCCTCGATATTCGTACCTTCCGGGACAGACAGATCGATCTTCTCAACCTCTATATCTTCCTCACCATCTACATCAAGCAATGCATCTTCATCCGGTTCGTCATCCACATCTGAAATCGTAAGGACATCCACCTTGTTTGATTCCAGAAAATCAAAGATCTCCACCATGCGTTCTGTCGTCAATTCCACATTGCCTGCTGCAAAACATGCGATGATCTCATTATCTTCAATCACATTTTTCTTCTTTTTGGCAATTGCAAGTAACTCCTGTAATTTCTCCTGAAACTTTGCATCTTCTGTAATGTTTTTTTGTTCTTCCATTTTTCCATCCTTCCTTCAGAATGTCTTTCCGACATCCCTGTATATTTCTCTTTTTCTATCTGATAATCACTATATATGAATCTGTATGCGATCGATCATTGCTTTTTCCATCATTAGTTTACCCATTTTTTGAAGATCCTCTTTGGATTCTTCTAACTGATGCTGTAAACTTCTGCGCTTGATATTCTTTACCAGATCTGTGATCACGACCGACTTTTCAGAAGGGGCAATCTCCATATCAAATTCCTGCTGCATAATACCGGATACTTTCTCATGCTCCTCTTTGCTCTGATAATGATTGATGATCGCCGCCGGTGTAACTTTTCCATCTGTTTCATACTGTTTCAACAGATTCTCTACCACATCACGATATACCGGATCGAGAAAATCATCCACACCGATCACATCTTTTATCTTATCAAACAACGAATTATCATTGATCAGCCAGGTAATCAGCAATCTCTCCGCTTTTAATTGTTTTTGCTGTTTCTCTTCCTCTACGGACTTTCGCGGTTTCCGTTCACGGAATACATCATTATTGATTCTTGCTGCACCCGAGATTCCATATTGTGTCACCGTCTCTTTCAGACTATCCTTATCAATCCGATACTTCCCGGCAACACTCTCTATATAATTGTTACGTTCTAACGGATCTTCAATAACAGATAATATCCTGGCAGCTTCTTTCTGGAACTGCGTCCGTTCCTGCGGATCTTCCTGATTATAATTATGTTCCAAAATGCCGATTTCAAACATCGTGCCACTTACTGCCTGTTCAATCCTGCGTTCAAAGCTCTCCGTTCCCTCAGCCTGTATCAGTTCATCCGGATCTTTGTATGGTTTCAACGAAATGACTCTTGCCGGCATTTCAAATTCTCTCATGATTCCCAACGCCCGCAATGCTGCCTTGGTTCCTGCCTCATCACTATCATACGCCAGATACACCCGGTCTGTATATCGTTTGATCAAATTGACCTGTCCCGGTGTCAATGCCGTTCCAAGCGACGCCACCGCATTATCAAATCCCGCCTGATGCATTGAGATAACATCCATATATCCCTCGCAGAAAATGATGCCCGGTCGTTTGCTCTTTTTGGCAAAATTAAGTCCGTACAAATTACGGCTTTTATCAAAGACCGGTGTCTCCTGTGTGTTGATATATTTCGGTTTCCCGTCACCCATAACACGTCCGCCAAAACCGATCACCCGGTTATTTGTATCTACGATCGGATACATGACACGATTCCAGAACTGATCGGATGCACCATATTTTTCATCAAACCGGATCAATCCGGAAGTCTTCATCTCTTCGTCTTTGTAACCTTTGTTCTTCAGATATTTGTACAGATCGTCCCGATATACATCCGAAAATCCCAGTCCAAACCGGTTGATCGTATCCTCTGTCAATCCTCTGTTCGTCAGATACTCTAACGCATGTGTTCCATGTTCCGTCCGAAGCAGATAATGGAAATATCCCGCTGCCAGCCGGTTCATATCTTTGATCCGGGTACGCTCATCCGCCTGTTTCTTTGCCTCCGGCGACATACTTTGTTCCGGCAGTTTCACACCCGCCCGTTCCGCTAATGCCTCCACTGCTTCCGGAAATGAATAATTCTCATGTTCCATTAAAAATGTATATACATTGCCTCCTACACCACAGCCAAAACAGTGATACATCTGCTTTTCCCGGCTTACATGAAAGGATGGTGTCTTTTCATGATGAAACGGACAGCAGGCAGAATATGAATTGCCCTTTTTCTTCAAATTCACATAGCTACTGATCACATCGACTATATCATTTCTCGAACGTACTTCTTCAATTATCTCATCTGAGTAGTACATATTCTATCCTCTATCTTTTCCATCCACTCGGTTCAAATGCCTCCTGGAACTTCAATACCGCATAATTGTCTGTCATTCCTGCGATATAATCACACACTACTATCTCCCGCTCCTGTCCCTGTTCGATTGCTTCTAAATATTCTTCCGGCATCATTTCCGGATGAGAAGTATAGTACCCAAACAATTCCTGAAGCATACGTTTTGCTTTGCCTTCTTCTCCCTTCGCAACCGGATTCGTGTAAACAGTATCAAACAGAAAACTGCGAAGTCCCGTCATTGCCTGTCGGATATCCGGAGAACATACAATATCTCCTTTTCCCTCACTATTGGCAATCACATCATGTATGATCGTATTCAATCGATCTCTTGTACTGTTTCCAAGTAATTGGGTACAGGTTGCCGGCAGATCTTTTTCTAACAAAATGCCGCCCCGGATCGCATCATCAATATCATGATTAATATACGCGATCTTGTCTGCAAGCTGCACAATCTTTCCCTCTAATGTAGAAGGACTGCCTGTTGTTTTATGATTCAGGATTCCATCTCTTACTTCCCTGGTAAGATTCAATCCTTTTCCTTTTTTCTCTAAGCGCTCTACCACACGGATACTCTGTTCGTTGTGACGGAATCCCGTAGAGCACACTTCATTCAATGCACGTTCTCCGGCATGACCAAACGGGGTGTGACCCAGATCATGTCCTAATGCAATAGCTTCTGTCAGTTCTTCATTCAATCGAAGTGCTCTGGCAATAGTCCTTGCAGTCTGTGCTACTTCCAGCGTATGGGTTAAACGTGTCCGATAATGATCTCCTTCCGGTGATAAAAATACCTGTGTCTTCTGTTTCAGACGCCGGAATGACTTACAATGGAGAATCCGGTCACGATCCCTCTGATAGATCGTTCTTACATCACACATAGGTTCCGGAATATCCCTTCCTAATGACTGATCCGAAAAGGATGCATATTCACACAAATATTCATGTTCCCAGGCCTCTAACTTCTCGCGGATGTTCATCTGTCATTCCCTCTTTTCATAATCTTGCGGTATTTTCCACCCACTGTTAAATATACGACACAATTGGACATTTTCCTTTTTTTCAATAAAAATTATTTTATTGTCTCATTTTCTTACATATATCATTTTGCATATTCTCACTGTAACGCATGAACCTTTTTCCTCACAAAATAAAAACAGATCACCTGCATGACGATCGTAAGAATCCACGATACCGGATAAGATATGAACAAAAAATCTAACGCCCTGTGATACGGAAATACAAGATAGATCCACACCACTCTTGTTCCAACCGTTCCGATCACCGAGAGGATCATTGGCACGGTTGAATGTCCCATTCCCCGTAGTGCCCCCGGAATCAGATCCATAATACCACACAGAAAATACGTTACGGTTGTATACAACATAATATCCATACCACAGGCTACGACATCTGGACTATTCGTATATATATGCATGAGATGCCGTCCAAACAGGTAAGACCCTCCGCCAAATATCAGGGAAATCGTAACCGTTAACCCCAGACATTCCAGCAACACCTTATCCATTCGTTTCAATTTACGGACACCATAATTCTGACTCGTAAAACTCATGCAGGTCTGCGATACCGAATTCACGGAAACATACAAAAATCCCAAAATATTATTTGCCGCCGTATAACCTGCCATGGCAATCGAGCCAAACGAATTAACCGAAGATTGTAACAACACATTTGAGAAATTGATGATCGTACTCTGAATCCCCGCCGGTATGCCCACCTGAAAGATCTGTTTGACATATCTTGCTTTCATTCCTAATTTTGCAAAACGGAGCTGATAACTGCCCTCTGAATAATACAAACAGCGCAATACCAATACACAGGATATACACTGGGAAATCACCGTTGCAATTGCTACCCCTGCTACTCCCATTTTAAATTGAATCACTAAGATCAGGTTCAATACCACGTTCGCTGTTCCCGAAATAATCAGGAAAAACAACGGTCGTTTCGTATCGCCTACCGCACGCAGTATGGCCGCACCATAGTTATACAACATAAAAAACGGCATTCCCATAAAGTAAATCCGCATATATAACGTTGCCAGCCTTAACACATTATCCGGTGTATCCATTAACTCCAATGCACCTTTTGCCGCCAGAATTCCCACAATTCCCATTACAATGCCGCTAATCAACGCTAATGTAATCGCTGTATGCACAGTTTCCGACATCTCTTTTTCCTGCCCGGTTGCATAAAATCTCGCCGCCAGCACATTTGCTCCTAACGATATTCCGATAAACAGATTCACGAACACGTTGATCAATGCAGTCGTCGAACCGACCGCTGCCAACGCCTCGCTTCCGGTAAACCTTCCTACCACAATAATATCCACTGCATTGAATAATAATTGCAGGATTCCGGATAACATCAACGGAATCGAAAAGGAAATCAGTTTGTCCAGTATGGAACCATTACACATATCTATTTCATATTTACTTTTCTTCATTTGTTCATTCATTCTGTATGCCTTTCCTCTGCAAAAAGTCCTCCGAATCCTTATTGATCCGAAAGACTTTTCATGTTTTTTATAAATGTTTCTCATACTTTCCCGCAATCCGCATTCCCTCTTTGACAACAACAAAGGCATGCTCATCGATCCGTTTCAGTTTCGGTCGTAAATGCTCACATTCGTATTTAGAAAGAATCGTCATTACCATATAGGTCTTATCTTCCGTATAGCCGCCTTTCGCCTCCCACCAGGTCGCATCCCGATGAAATTCACGCACAATACAATCCACAATCTGCTTCGGTGCCTCTTTCGTAAAGATCATAACCTCCACATTAATATTCTGAATATGTGCCTTATCCGTCATCAACGTACTAACCGCAGAATAAATGATACTATAAATAGCTGTTGGCAGACCAAACAAAACTGCACAAATACCATATACCACACAATTTACAGCAAGCGATACTTTTCCAACACTGAAGTCCTTGTATTTTTTCGTAAAATACATTCCTACAATATCCATGCCACCACTTGAACCACCGGAACGCAGTGCAATCCCAATTCCAGCACCTGCCATAATCCCTCCGATCATACTTGCTGTCAGAGAATCCGATACGATTGGCGCAGACGGAATCGGAATAAAACTGAAGAAGATTGTCTGACTGATCACACAGATTAGAGTTCTCATAAAAAAACTTTTACTAATAGACACATATGCTAAAACAAAAAGCGGAACATTTAATATGAGATTAATAATACCCGCTATATCCGTCGTCCCTGAAAACCAATGCAGATAGTGAACAAATATTGTACGAAGAATCTGACTGATACCAAGCAATCCTCCGTTATACAGATCTGCCGGTACAATAAACAGATTAATACCCATTGCAAACAATAACATGCCAACTGTGGCTACTCCAATATGCTGCCAGAACTTTTTGCTCTTCATGTCTTCCATAATACCACCTCCACATATTTTCAGACCCTATCTTACTTATATTATGCAAAATTATATCTTGTTTTTCAATAATATTTTGATTCTTATTACAAAAGGTGTACCACCTTTGATGAATTTTTAATGAACAACAATAAAATGCTCTATAACACTGTTAAAACAGCTTATGAGGAAAGGAAACCATTAGATAGTCATATTCACAAACTAGCAATAGATCAGATATATAGATACTTACTTGTAGGCGGTATGCCCGAAGCAGCGGAAGCCTATGTGGATGGGGATAATCTTCTCGAATCAAGAGAAATTCTTAAAGTACTATATGACAACTACTTGTCAGACATGGAACTTTATCAGGCAAGTCAGGAATCCGTATTACGTTCTCGTACTCTCTTTCAGAATATTTACAGCGAACTCAATAAGGAATCAAAGAATTTTTCTCCCGGACTTATCGCAGAAACTTCATAATATTTATAACCCAAAAACCTTACTTTACAAGTAATTCAACGATAAGAAAAAGGATGCCATCTGCAAGTAAACTTGCGTGGCATCCTTTCCGTATTAAACACTATATCAATAATCTTCCATTCGGCTACCATTCCAACTTCGCCTCGGGCTCGTTGCAATGAAGTCTCA
>HF987896.1:38529-38891 GCA_000431135.1 Clostridium sp. CAG:590 | reverse complement strand
TGAGCAAGCATAGCATCTACTACCTTCTCAAATCCGGCAATGTTAGCACCTGCTACATAGTCTGTGTTACCGCCAACAGTCATATCATATCTCTTAGCAGCATCACTGATGTTAGCGTAGATTGTCTCCATGATTCCCTTAAGCTTACCATCAACCTCTTCGAATGTCCATGATAATCTCTCAGAGTTCTGGCTCATCTCTAATGCAGATGTAGCAACACCACCAGCGTTAGCAGCCTTACCACATACGAATAATACGCCATTCTCCTGTAAGTACTTTGTAGCATCTAATGTTGTAGGCATGTTAGCACCCTCTGTTACTGACTTACATCCGTTAGCAACCAACATCTTAGCATCCTCAAG
>HF987896.1:6410-38495 GCA_000431135.1 Clostridium sp. CAG:590 | reverse complement strand
TGAGTTGCACATGGAAGAGCAAGGTCACACTTGATTGACCATACACCGTGATCATTTGCATCTTTCTTAACATGATACTCAGCAGATGGACGAGCAGCTGCGTAAGCATCCAAACGAGCACGTTTTACTTCCTTAACATCCTTAAGTAATGCAACATCAATTCCTTCCGGATCATAGATCCAACCTGTTGAATCAGAACATGTTACACACTTAGCACCTAACTCCTGAGCCTTCTCGATTGCATAGATTGCAACGTTACCAGCACCTGATACAGTAGCGATCTTGCCTTCTAAGCTCATACCATGATCTTTCCATAATGCATTGGTTAAGTATAATAAACCATATCCTGTAGCCTGTGTACGAGCAAGAGAACCGCCCCATGTAAGACCTTTACCGGTTAATACTCCTTCGAACATTCCCTGAATTCTCTTGTACTGACCGAACATGAATCCGATCTCTCTGGCACCTGTTCCGATATCACCTGCAGGAACATCGATATCAGCACCAATATATTTTGAAAGCTCTGTCATAAAGCTCTGGCAGAATGCCATGATCTCTCTGTCAGATTTACCCTTAGGATCGAAATCAGAACCACCTTTACCACCACCGATTGGAAGTGTTGTAAGAGAGTTCTTGAAGATCTGCTCAAAACCTAAGAATTTGATGATACCTAAGTTAACAGATGGGTGAAGTCTCAAACCTCCCTTGTAAGGTCCAATTGCATTGTTGAACTGTACACGGAAACCTCTATTAACCTGTACCTGACCATTGTCATCTACCCATGGAACACGGAACATGATCTGACGATCCGGCTCTGTGATTCTCTCTAAGATTGCATTCTTCTTGTAAAGATCCTCGTTTGCATCAATTACAGGTCTTAATGACTCAAGTACCTCTGTTACTGCCTGTAAAAATTCAGGCTGATCAGCATTTTTCTTCTGTACTACTTCAAGTACCTCATCAACGTATGACATTCTTATATCCTCCTTATAACTGGCGACTTAATTATATTAAGTAAAAAAAGAACATACGACAAGCGTATGTTCTTTTCACTCAGACGCCTTTGTCTATAAAGTATTATATAGAAATTACTTAATTTATGCAAGCAGCCCTCTTTTATAATAAATTTTATAATGTAAATGCACACTTTTATTTAATTATATTAAGTTATAGCCGTCGTTTTATGCATACCGCGCATCGTTCACTTAATTTTATTAAGTATGTCGTGTTATAACGCAGTTGCACATCATAACATGTGTATTATGTGTATATAATAAATTTCACAATATACCTTGGATTTTCAAGCACTTTGTTGATATTTTTTATTCAATATGCACGATAACTTAAAACACGCCTCTATTCCTACACATATCCATACAAACCACGCACAGATACTTCTCCCGATATAATAGAACGCCTTTTTCCCTCTGCATCTTCCACGATCAATCCACCATGCTGGTCAACTCCGACGGCTTTCAGAACCGTTTCCTTCTCTTTCTCTACAATCTTGACCTCTTTTCCACGATTGATCAGTCTGGCATTATAATCTTCAACTAATCCCTGTAAATCCTCTGTCTCCAAAAATGTTTCATAACATACTTCAAAACAATTAAAGAATTCGGCAAGCAGCCGGGTTCTATCCACGGTTCGTCCCGTTTCCAGACAGATAGACGATGCAATTTCACGAATTTCTTCCGGAAACTCCGTCTGATTACAGTTCACTCCGATTCCCACTACCACATAGTTAATATATTCCAGATCACTGCTGCTTTCTGTCAGAATACCACAAAGCTTCTTACCACTTGCAATAACATCATTCGGCCATTTGATCATTGTCTCAAGATCCATGACCTTTTCAATCGCCTGTGCCAACGCCAATGCCGAAATCAACGTGATCATAGAAGCACGGTCTGCATGCACATCCGGTCTTAACAACACTGTAAAATAACAATTGCCAAGCGGGGATACCCATGTCTTACCACGTCGTCCCTTTCCCGCCGTCTGCTGTTCTGCAATGACAACCGTTCCATTTTCTGCATTCTCTTCCCCTAAACGTTTCGCCTGCGTATTCGTAGAATCCATCTTCTCATCATACACAATATTGTGTGCCAGCCATTTGGTATGCAGATATTCTCCAATCCGGTTCGGATCAATCCGATCCGGTATTTCTAATAAATGATATCCTTTATTATTCACAGATTCTATCACATAGCCCTCTTCCTTTAATGCATTGATATTTTTCCAAACTGCGGTTCTGGAGATTCCAAGATGATCGCACAATGCCTGCCCGGATACGAATGTATCCTGTTCCTGTAACATTTCTAATATCTTATCCTTTGTTGCCATCTGTCATTCCTCCGCATTTTTTGAGTTTTGTTCTGCTTCTTCCTTCTTAATCTTCAACATTCCATATAGAGCCTCCGCCACATTTCGATTGGTCGGAAATGGTATAATATACTGCTCTTTTCCAATATATATCTGAACCAGACTGTAATCCATACTTTCATTCGGCACTACAAAGCCAAGATCCGTTATCTCATCATAAGTGATCGTCTTATCTTTTCGGTGCATCTTCAGTGTCATGGTCTTATCACCAAAAACATAGGTAATGTCGTATGCCTGCGGGCGCAATGTCTGTCTCAGCAGATAAATTCCATATGCGAGGCATCCGGCACACAGAATTGCTGTAACAATCCGGTTCGTCGGTTCTTTACTCGTTATCACCACAATGATCCGGACAATTGCGATCATAATAAAGATTCCTGCAATTATTCGCATCGCAATTCGATTGTTTTTACTCTTCCTTACTGTATGTTCCATAAAATATCCTTTCCACCATTTCTTTATCATTCATTTTCTCATGTGCACATTATAGCTCAAATTACAAAGAAAAGCGAGTAGCAATGTAAAGTAAGAAAAAGCCTGCCGGAGATTCCACTCTCCAGCAGGCTTTTCCTATAGGATAACCTTTATATATTATTCTTAACGATAGATAATATCTTCTCTTCCCGGACCATTGGATACCATCGTAATAGGGAATCCAATCTGCTCCTCAACGAACTCGATATACTTTCTACAATTCTCCGGAAGATCTTCATACTTCTTAATTCCACGAATATCTGTCTTCCATCCCGGTAATGTCTTAAATACCGGCTTCGCTTTCTCAAGCTTTGCAGTGGTTGGGAAATCTGTTGTAACTTCTCCATCAATATCATATCCAACGCATACCGGAATCTCATCTAAATATCCTAATACATCCAATACCGTAAATGCTACATCGGTTGCACCTTGAATACGGCAGCCATACTTAGAAGCAACACAGTCGAGCCAACCCATTCTTCTAGGACGTCCTGTTGTTGCACCAAACTCACCGCCATCACCGCCACGGCGTCTTAATTCGTCTGCCTCATCACCGAAGATTTCACTGACAAATGCACCTGCTCCAACAGCAGAAGAGTATGCCTTTACAACCGTAATGATCTTCTGAATCTCATATGGTGGAATACCGGCTCCGATTGCACCATAAGCAGCTAATGTAGAAGAAGATGTAACCATCGGATAAATACCGTGATCCGGATCCTTCAAAGAGCCTAACTGACCCTCTAATAAGATGTTCTTCCCATCCTTGATTGCCTGCCACAAATATGCAGATACATCACATACATATGGCTCTACCATGCTCTTATATTCCATCAATGTGTTATATACTTCATCTACTGTAAGTAATGGCTGATGATATAAATGCTCTAACAGGATATTCTTCTGTGCGATCACGCGCTCAATCTTATCCTTCAGTGCAGCCTCATCCATAAATAACTCCGATACCTGGAATCCGATCTTGGCATATTTATCTGAATAGAACGGAGCAATACCGGACTTAGTAGAACCAAATGACTTACCTGCAAGTCTTGCCTCTTCATATGTATCAAACAACACATGATATGGCATAACCATCTGTGCTCTGTCTGATACTAAGATCTTTGGTGCCGGAACTCCTTTCGAAGTCACTTCCTGAATCTCTTTGAATAACTTTGGAATATCCAAAGCAACACCATTACCAATAATACTTGTGGTGTGATCATAGAATACACCGGATGGCAATGTATGAAGTGCAAACTTACCATAATTGTTTACAATCGTGTGACCTGCATTGGCACCACCCTGAAAACGTACAATAATGTCTGCCTCTTTGCTTAACATATCAGTAATCTTACCTTTACCTTCGTCTCCCCAATTCGCTCCTACTACAGCTTTAACCATGTGAATAACCCTTCCTTTGACCAAATTATTATAAATGAGGACAATCGTCCTTTTATTTGCCTAAAGTATAACGCACTCAATGCCATAAGTAAAATCAATATTTCTAATACATGCCATAAGCTACGCTTATATCTCATAAGTGTGGCTTATGGCTTTGTATCTCATCTCATGACATCGTCATTCGATGATGAGCAGTCGCCGAATACAAATTTTCGTGCAAGCACGAACTTGCACCCGGCTCGTTGTCTACACAAAAAAGAACAACTGCATTCTCATTTCACAAAAAACGCAGTTGTCCTGATATAATTAAAGAAAGGTTATCGCAACTTATGCGACCTTAATATTTTTTTCGATGAATGTCTTGATCAATGTCTTCTCTTTCTCTGTTGTAATCGGATCTAATACAATTCTGCCATTCTCTTTTCCATATACACATGCATACAGATCCACGGCTCTTCCGGTCTGTTCTTTTGCATTATCTGCCTCTGTATAGATCAGATAACGCTGCCCATTCTCCGGATTCTCTACTACACTCAATCCAACATACACGATCTCCTGACCCTTTTCATTCACTAATTTAAATGTGTTATTTAACTCCATCATATCCTCCTACCTGCTATCCGCCTACATTGTGTCCTATCGATTTCCTGATCATGCCACTTTGCAAGACGTTGATAGCTTCTAATTACTGCTATTGGTCATCCCGGTTCGTTACCTTCAATAATTCCAAAAGTTTTGCCGCCGCAACCGACATTGTCGACCGCTGATCGATCATCAGGCACATATCCCGTTCCGGAATCTTCTTCTTAAACTCTAACCGGAACAACTCCCCACTGTCGATCTGCTTCTTAGCAAAATCTTCTACAACACACCCAATTCCCAGATTACGCATTGCAAACTGCACGATCATGTCACTTGTTGCAAGTTCGAATTCCGGTGTAACAGATACCTTTCTCTCTTCCAAATAGCTATCTACATATTTCCTTGTACTCGTATCACCTTCCAAGCAGATCAAAGGCAAAGCAGACAGTTCCTTATAGTCCAGCTTCTTTCCCTTCAAATAACGGAACTTTTCCCCCGCCACAAACACATCCTGAATCTTGCGAACGCATGTAATATCATACTTCGAATCAATATCTAAGGGTTTGGTCACTACCCCAAAATCAATTCTTCCCTGATTCAGGTGGTCAATGGTCTGTGGCGTAGGTGCATTCGTCACAGTAACTTTAATCTCAGGATACAGTTGATGAAAACGTTCCAGATATGGCAACAGATAGAATTGCAACGACATATCGCTCGCACCAATCCGTACCTCTCCATATTCCAAATTCATCATCTTCGCAAGCTGTGTCTCACCCGCCAAGATCGTCTCATAACCATTCCCGACATAAGAATACAATAAAGTTCCAGCTCGGGTTAAACTGACACCTTTCGCACGTCTGGTAAAAAGCTCAATCCCTAATCCCTGCTCGAGCTGTTTCACAGCTTGGGAGACGGCAGGTTGTGATATACAGAGCTTCTTGGCAGCACCAGTTATGCTAAGCTCGGTGGCTACATGATAGAAAATCTTATAGTATTCCAGATTGATATTCATATAATCTCTCCTTATATCTAATAGATTTCCCATAAGCAGATTATATACCATAAAATTTGATTTGTACATCCCTAAAATGCATTTTTTATTTCATTTTTTCATAAAAATCATGTTAATATGTATGCTTATTGCCTTATAATTATTCATAGTATTATGCTTTATTCTTATATTTATTAATTTCTCTGCCATAATCTTGACTTATACCTCACACTTATTTCCTCTCAAACAATCGAGTAGGCTAGCTCCTACTCGATGAACATTGGCCGTCATATAGAAATTTGTGCAAGCACAATTTCTGCATGACGGCTTATTGCACAAACAGGGCGCCATAGCTTTCCAGCTATGATGCCCCGTTATAATACGAATTCCTATCTTTAAAATAATTATTCTGTTATTTCTGTTAATACAAAGTCAGATAATGTAATGACTGCAGCTTCTGTTGGTGTATATGTTTTTATACCTTCAGGAGTGTATGTATCAATTACTCCCATATTTACATTCATCTGGATTGCATCACAAGTATCCTTATCAGTCAAATCTACCGTATAATTAACAACCTTTTCAACATCCGCTTCTAACTCCAATGACTCTCCACCGTACCATGTATATTTTGTCGAATCCTGAAATACATACTTGATGGTGCGGTTTGTTGAAGAAGTAACCTTAAATGTAAAATGGTACTTCTTTCCTGCCTCCAATGTCAACGGCTCCTGTGTCAGTTTTACATTCCACTCCTCTGTTCCAGGATTGTTAACTGCATAGATTATTTTTCCGTCTTCCACACTAATACTTCCCAGTTTTTCTGAAAGAATATATGGATTCCAGCTTGTTGTTCCATCAGCAAAATTACCATTTGCAATGATATTAGTTGTCTCTGTACCTGCAGATGTTTTCTCAACTAAAGAGATATTAGAAAGTGTAACTGTATGCTCCTCTGTAATCTGTGCACCCTCTTCTTTACCGATTTTACCTAATGAGAAGCTGAGTACTGCATATTTATCATTCTCTGGCATAGTAAATTCTACTTTTACATGCTGAGACTCTGAAGTCAAATCCACATCCGCTTCCTTATATGCAGCCCAATCTCCACCATTTTTCTGAACGGCATAATGCATCTTACGATTCATACTAGACTGCACATCATATGACAATACATAGGTTTTACCTGCCTGAAGTGGTATATCATTCTGCTTAAGCTGTACGTGCCAGTCCTCGGTGCCTGTGTTCTTGATTGTATAGGTAATTGCTCTATTTGCAATTGCACTGGAAGCATCTGCAACCAAATCATTACTCCCGTTTGCAATGGTTTCAACCCATGCAGAATCTTTACCAACACCTTTGGCAAAATCTGCTTCCTGAACCAGATTCGTTCCTGCCGGAATATCCGGGAACACATCCTCCGGCTCTTCAATCTTCTCCAGAGAAATATCATCAATACAGATTCTGTGCTGGGTCGTAATCTGTTTATCAACTTTACCCATCGCAATATTGAAAATAGAACCTGTATCTGTGTCACATTTCATCTTGAAGTTCACACTAATGGTCTGGTATTCTCCGTTCACGTCAACCTTATCCTGTACATAAGGAGTCCAGTCTTCCTTACCTGCTTCGGTCTTGTGCACCGCACCGTTTCTCTGAATTGCATAAGAAACCTGTCTGCCACCGGCAAGATCTGTCTTAATCTTAAACTTCAGATTGTACCACTGTCCCTTCTCCAGTACCACATCTGACTGCTTTAACTGGATATGGTAATCCTGATCTCCGGTATTCTTGATTGTAATATCAAATGCATTATTTTCTTTCTGACTGTCTACAACATAAGTCACATTACTTGGCGTATCGGCATATACTTCATAGCCTGCAAGCCCTGCATTAAAGGAACCATTCTTAATCAAGGTATCCTCTACCAAACGAATGTTGTCTAATAATACGGTACCATTAACACCAAGTGCGAATTCGATATCGTCGATTGACTCAATATTTGCCTCTGCACCAATTGTAAGCTTCAGTGTATAGCTCTGACTCTTCTTGCCAATTTTAAATGTATCTGTAGCGCCTGCCACCTTAACAGTAATATCCTTTGTCTCCTCAGCATTCTCTGTATCCAGGCATGCATCAAAGCTTAACGCATATTTACCCGGTGTCAGCGGAAGCTGAGTCTGCTTCAACACAACCTCATTTGCAGCTTTGCAGCCCGTTGTTGTAATCTTAAATCTTCTGTTGTCCGGGACTCCTGTAACCCCGTAGTTCGCCTTGCTGCCTGCATCTATAATATCCCAATACTGCAGGTTCTTCTTTCCGGCTTCTGTCCCCTCCTGGAACTTTCCATTGTATACATAGTTTCCATCTGTCAATACCTTCTTGCTGTCATCGATTACCACATCGCCAATTCTTGTGAAATTCACATTGGTGATAAATACATCAGAAATCGGGTCTGTATTACCAAGGTTAAACTCTAAACGTGCATTGGCATCGTCATGGTCTGTCACCTCAAATGTATATGTATATGTCTGTTTGGTTTTTGTAAGTGCTACTTCTGTATCATTCAAATATCTTGCGTAATTGTAATCCGGAGCGGAAACATCCACAATCATCTTTCTGTCACTTGCCGCATATGCATCAAAGCTTATCTGATATTTACCGCCTTTCTTTACCGGAATATTTGCCTGTACAAACTGAACGGCATAGCTTTCTGTACCGGCTGCTGTGGTCTTAATCTGTACAGCCTTGGCACCTTCACCGAACGCAGGGGCCTCTACGATAGCAGCCGTTGCCTCGCCACCCTTATCAGTCATAAACTGCCATTTAGAACCATTTTCGCCTGACAGGTCATCTTTTTTAGAAAAATCATTATTCGTTAAGTGGTTCTCTCCTTTTGCCGGCTCTTCAACCTCCGGCTTTACCGGCTTTTCTACTTTGGCCTCTTTTTCCGCGTAGTATTCCGGTGACTTCTGATATGCCTTTACATAGTCTACAGTAAATGCCTGGTCATCATAAGTTGTTGTTTCATCCGGATAACCAACCCACGAGCCGCCGATTGCCAAATTCAAAATCATATAAAACGGCTGGTCAAATGGTGCCGGATAGGCAACGGTCCCCTGTCCTTCTGTTGTAGAATACCAATCCTTTGCTTCATGGTACTTGATACCATCTACATACCATACAATCTTGCCCGGCTCCCACTCTACCGCATAGGTATGATACTCACTGGAGAAATCTCCCTCTGTTATCACCTTTGTTCCCTGTGCCTGACCGTGAGGGTTACCATAGTGAATGGTTCCATAGGCTTTCTTGGTATTATCACCCATAACCTCCATAATATCTATCTCACCACATCTTGGCCACTGTCCGTACAGATTCTCGTTGGTAGGCATCATCCAAAATGCAGGAAGATATCCTTTTCCTGTTGGAACCTTTACTCTTGTCTCAAATAAACCATATGTAAAGTCACGATGGCCCCGTGTGTTGATACGTCCTGACGTATATGTAGCATTTCCTTCTCCATCCACTTTCTTAATTGGCTTGATAACCAGATTGCCGTTCTGCACATAGATATTATCTGTGCTGTCTACATATTCCTGAAGCTCCGCATTTACCCATCCCGGCTCATGGGTTTCCACATTCCAGTCAGCCTTGTTTAATTCTGTTCCCTCAAATTCATCAGACCACATTAAATTGTATCCTTCATAGGAGAGATCTGTCTTCTCTTCCGGCTTCTCTTCCGGCTTCTCTTCTTCTGTTGTCGTCTTGTCTTCCGTTGTTGTCTTATCTTCTGTTGTCGTCTTATCTTCTGTTGTTGTCTTATCTTCTGTTGTTGTCTTATCTTCTGTTGTTGTCTTATCTTCTGTTGTCTGTGGCTTATCCTCTACTGTCACTTTACAGGTAGCTTTCTTTCCACTTCCATCTGTTGCCTTAACTGTAATTGTTGCTGTTCCTTTTTTCACACAGGTGATATCACCTTTGCTGCTTACTGTTGCTACCGCCTTATCACTGGTACTATACTTAAGTTTTTTTACACTCGGTTTGCTTGGTGATACAGTTGCTTTTAACTTAACTGTATCCCCTGCATAAGCCGTTACCTTTGTCTGGTCAAGTTTAACCTTTGTTACAGGTTTACCTACAATTACCTTCAAGGTTGCTTTCTTATTCTTATTAGCAACACTCTTAACAGTAATCTTTGCCGTACCCTTTTTCACTGCCTTGATTTTTCCACTCTTGCTTACGGTTGCAACCTTCTTATTAGAAGAAGAAAATGTTACCTTCTTGCTAATCTTACCATTTACGGTCACCTTTGTTTTAAGTTTGAAAGATTTCTTAGGCTTAATTACCAATGTTTTTGTATCAAGATTATGTTTTTGTACCAAGATTATTGAAAGTTACCGCCTTTACTGTCGCTTTCTTTTTTGCAGCCGATGTTGCTACCGGTGCCATACCGACAACCATCACGCCTGCCATTAAAAATGCCGTTGCTTTTTTAATAATTTTTTTCATATAATTTCCTTTCTAATCTTTATAGATTTATTCTCCCTTAGTCCAAATAGAAATGAGATTCTCTCTAATCGAATCATAATGTTTATCAATTAAGCCAAAATCCATTCCCTTATAATTCCAGACAGCGCAGCCAATATGATTCTCACGAAATACTGTATTCACATCCTTGAACCATCTTAATGTATCAATTAACGGAGCTTGATCAATAACACCAAATTCCCCACAATATAAACCTACACCTGCATTTGCCGCTGCTTGAACTGCTTCCTGGACCATTTCTCGTATAAATTCTTCTCCCATTGTATTCGAATGCGCCTTAATCACTACTTCTCCTTGATATCCCAACACTTCGGATTCTTTACGATAATCCTGCATCTGTCCCGGATATTCAATTGTCTTATTTTTATCCATCTTTTCTACCCAATGTGCCTTCTGATGAGTAAATAACAGCGGTTCGTAAAAATGAAACGTAAATATCGTGTTAGAATCCATTGGTACTTCCAATAACTTCAATGTCTTAACACTGTTCCACTGAATACCACCATATATGACCGGCGTATCATTTGTAATCTGACGAATCGCTGTCACTGTCTTTCTAATCAGATTATTCCACGCCTGTGCATTCTCTTTTTCGACCACTTCATTCAATAATTCAAATGCAACGTTATCATAGTGTCCAAAATGCTCTGCAATCTGTATCCATAAGTTTAAGAAACGTTGCTGCAAAGATTCATTTGAAAATAAGTTATTCTTTTCATTATTTCCTGCATCATTAAAATCGTATCCATATGCTTTATGCAGATCCAACACTACATTCAGTTCATAAAGTTTACTCCATTCCAGAACCCCCTTGATCACAGCATATCCTTCTTCAAGAGTATTCCCCTCTTCATCTTCAAGCACTTCATAATCAATAGGAAGACGAACATGATCAAATCCCCATTGTGCAATCTGTCTCAGATCACTTTCCTGTATAAATGTCACATAATGTTTCATTGAATGTTCACACTGCGATAAATATCCTCCCAGATTAATGCCACATTCTAATTTCATTCTTCCTCCTTTCTGGTCTTAAGACCCTCCACTTTATTGTAATAATAGTTATACCATGTTATTTTAATCCATTATATCTTTTTCTTGCGCAATATATCGTTTTCATGCTATAATCAAACAAGTCATTTTTACCAAAAAAATAATATAAATTTCATCAATCACACCAAGGAGATTTTACTATGTCGCTTCATAAGGAACTTGTCTACAAAGAATTTGTACAAAGAGAAAATGATATCTTGCGGGCCCCTTACAACCCAGAATTAGAATTTTATGATGCTATCAAATCCGGAAATCTAAAAAAGGTCCGAGAACTATGTCTCGAACCTTTGATGGATAAAGCAGGGCTTGGAACCCTTTCTCTGAATCCTCTACAGAATATGAAATTTCATTTTGTTATTACAACTGCTCTCGTAGCCCGTTATTGTATTGAAGGCGGCATGGAGTTATCTGCCGCTTATAGTCTTAGCGACTTCTATATTCAAAAAGCAGATGCCTGTAAAACTATAAAAGAAATCTCAGATCTGCATCCAGTTATGTGTGAAGACTATACCAAACGCATACGTTCCCTTCGCAAGAAGAAAATCTGTTCAAAACAGATTGCTGAATGCCTGGATTATATTTACGATCATTTGCATACCCGAATTACCATAGATACATTAGCTGCTCACGTCCACTTAAGTCCTGCGTATCTTTCTAAATTATTCAAAAAAGAAACCGGTAGCACAATCAGCAGTTACATTCTATCTACCAAGATTGAAACAGCTCAGAATATGCTAACTTACTCCAACTACAGTATCTCACAGATTGCTTCTACCCTAGCCTTTCCAAGCCAAAGCTATTTCACTGAAAATTTCCGTAAGCAAACCGGTACTACACCCAGTCAATATCGCTCCAATACGCTCCGGTCTACCATACTTGGCAAACACAAATTATAATCGTTCAAATACTTCGCCGATTCTTTCCTGTATCAACAGTTCCGCATGTACATCCTTTGCTGTACGATCCATATTGATCACAACCAAATGTCTTCCGCGGAAATAGTCAATAAAGCCTGCTGCCGGATAGACTGCAAGAGAAGTACCACCTATGATCAATACCTCTGCATCCCGAATATACTGTACTGCCTTTTGCATTGTCTCATAATCCAATCCTTCTTCATACAATACAACATCCGGTTTTACAATCGCTCCACACGCTTCGCATCGTGGCACCCCCTTCGATTCTACAATATATTCTACCGGATAAAATTTGCCACACTGTTCACAATAATTCCGATGAACACTTCCATGCAGTTCCAATACCTCTTTACTGCCCGCCGCATAATGAAGCCCATCAATATTCTGCGTTATCACAGCCTTTACTTTTCCATCCTGCTCCAACTGTGCCAGTTTCTTATGTGCTGCATTCGGCTTTGCATCTAACGCAATCATTTTGTTCTTGTAAAACTCAAAAAACTCTTCCGTATGCTGCCGGAAAAAACTGTGACTTACCATTACTTCCGGTGGATATTTGTATTTCTGGTTATATAATCCATCCACGCTTCGGAAGTCCGGAATCCCGCTTTCCGTCGATACTCCTGCTCCACCAAAAAACACAATATTATTACTGTCTGCAACAATCTGTTTCAGTTGCTCCACTTTTTTCTGTGATTCAGCCGTCACAAGCACTCACCTCCATGATATGTCAATGATATGCATCATCCTCTACATGTTACTGCAATGTTCCAAATCCAGCCTCAAATACTTTGACGATCTGGTCTAATGCCTCCTGTTCATCCGATCCTTCACAAACAATCTCAATCTCGTCTCCCTGACTGATTCTGGCCGCTAACACCCCTAATACACTTTTTGCATTTGCGGTTTGATACCCCTTTTTAATCTGAATCTTCGATTCATACTTCAGGCACAATTCACACAATTGTCCTGCCGGTCGAAGATGCAATCCAGAAGGCTCGGTAACCACAACTTTTTGTGCCACCATACCAATCCCTCCTCTTAAAGCCTATTGCACTTGTGTAATCTCCAATTCGGCTTCTATATTATCTAATATTTCGATACCTTTTATTTCTTTAAAATTCACACTAAACTTATATGTTCCAACATCATAACCGGACACATCTATGCTCGGGATCAGATTCGTAACCTTAAGGTTATCCAAATTTTCCCGTAATCCCCTTACTTTCAATATATAGCTGATATTATCCTTAAACTCATAATTCAGCTCACCGGATTTGCCAACAATATTAATCTCGTCACCACTGATCACCAGTGTCTTTTCTTCAATCTCTTCGATTGCAACCTTCACCATGACTTCCTGTGTATCTTCTGCCAAAGTAATTCCACTTGGCAGATAATCCGCTAATGTGATCGGTGTTTCCAGATCCTTTGAACAGTCCGTGACATCAATATCATCGATGACAACCTCATCTACTTTGGCCAGATCTGCCGCCTCACCGACAACCAGTATACTTGTCGGCTGATAATTGATACTTGCAACCGCATATCCCTTCTTCGGCTCACCCTGTGTCTTAACACGTACCGTCAGCTCTTTTGTCTTAAGGACTTCTACTGACACTTCTACTTCTTTTACATCATAATCAAATTTGGAAGAATCAATTTCATTACCATTCTTATCCAAAAAAACCGGAGCTGCATAAGCTGACAAACTCTCACTTGCTCCATTCACGTCAACATCTACCACTACTTCCTCAATCGTATTAACAACGCTCTCCGCTCCTTCTACCGTAATCAGATTTGGAGATGCCGTCTTATTACGGATTGCATACCCATCTGCAACCTCTGAACTTGTACGTACCGTAATTGGAAGCTGTTTCTGTAATTTTTCTTCCACTGCGATATTCACCGCATTATTCGTATATGAGATCGTAAGTTCCTTATCTATCCGGCTGCTAACTGCCGAAACATTCACTGCAACTGCATTCGTGATCGACATCTTTGACAGATCTGCAACTGCCTTGAAGTCTTCATTTGTCAGTTTCTCAACAATGCTTCGCCGGCCTTTTACAATAATATCAATCACTGTGCCTTCCGGAACTTCATATACTTTATTCTTTTCTGTAATGGCATCGCCATTTATAAATTCGATCTCTATGCCTGATATCTGCTTTGTCGTAGTATAATCATCTACATTTGCAACAATCACCCATATTACAATTGCAATTATCAAAGATAATACTTTCAGTCCAAAATGATCAAGAATTCGATTTTTCATGTTTACCAAGACCTTTCCACCATCTCATTTTTTTGGTAATCGGCTCATTTTTACTTAATTCTTCTATCTTAGCAGGAAAATTATCCCGTGTTAATCCCCGATAAAGCATTCCGTTATATGCCAGAGAAACTCCACCTGTCTCTTCTGAAACAATGACCGTAATACTATCCGAAACTTCACTTACACCAATTCCTGCACGATGTCTGGTTCCTAATGACTTATTGATATCCAAATTATCCGACAGCGGCAGATAGCAGGTTGCACTCACAATACGGTTATCCCTGATCAATACTGCTCCATCATGTAGCGGTGTATTATGCTCAAATATATTAATCAATAACTGGCTCGTAACTTCCGCATCAATCGCGATACCGGTTCTCTCATAATCACCGAGTTTCACATCCTGTTCTATTACGATCAATGCACCTGTCTTCACCTCAGCCATTGCAAAGACCGCCTTTGCGATCTCATTCAGCACTTTACGGTCTATCATCCTTCCGGACTTTGTATCATCTGTCGAAAACAAAGAAAATATAAAATTCTTACGTCCAAGCTGCTCTAATGCCCTTCGGAATTCCGGCTGGAAAATAATGATCACCGCAATCACGCCCACACTGATCGTATTTTTGAAAATCCACAATATTGTATTAAATTGAAATAACATCGCAATTCCCGTAAACAGTAAGAGCACCAAAATGCCTTTGATCAGTGTCCACGCACGGGTTTTCTTAAACCAGTCCATAATATAGTAGATCAGAATCGCTATGATCACGATCTCTATCACATCCGTTACTGTAATTCTCGGAATATAGAACCAGTCAAAATATGTTTTAAAATATGTCACTAATTGTTTCAACAGTTACCATCTCCATCTAATTATGAGTTTTGGAATTAATATGTTTCACATTCTTATTCGATTCCGCAACCGACAACTTCGGAACCGCCTTTACATAATAGTAATAATCGTCATCTTCGAACTGCAGGATCTCGGTTCTCTGATAATCCACAATTCCCTTCCAGAACTGAAGCAATGCTGCAATCAATACGCCCACAACACTTTCAATCAAAATAGATCCGATCGATACTTCTATTGATAGTGTAACACTTCCAATCAAAAATAACACAATATTCAAAAATCCTGCCACCAAAAATGATACCATCCATGCATGTTCAAACGATGAACGATAGATCAGATATGCCACAAGGATCACAACTGCAAATATACCAATTGTTAAGATCATCTCTTTATTCTGAATCAGTTCTGTCAATACATACTGAAACCCCTGAACCGCTTCATCTTCTTCCGTTGTCGCTGCTAATACTTTCACAAGATCCGCAACTGCCCCACTATAATAATACAACAATATGCCAAATGCCGCCGGCACAATCGCTGCCGGTCCGATCAAAAATCCGATCACAATCGGAACCGCATATATCAGATGACACGCATAAAAGATCGGAATCAATAATGCAATGATTCCTGTCTTCGGCAAAAAACGCATATATCCACAATAAAAGATCATGATAACTGCAAAGCTTAACAACGCAACATCCATCGTAACCTTAAACGAATGCAATACGATGAAAATGGCAGATATTCCTGCAATAATCTCCAATGGCAAAAATGCACATACAACAGCAATCAGTAATAGCAAAAATGGTTTGCCTAATACGGACAGATATCCTAGTTGCGAATTCAGGGAATAAAATATAATAAACGCAAGAATCCCCTTCCCGATTGGAGTAAAGATATAGTCATAACGGCTTACAAAAGCCTTGATATTATCTCTAAAAGTCAATAAAGTCGTCATCAACTACCACTCCTCCTTTCGCCTTCATAACCTCTTTTTCTGCTTCTTCCTGTAATTTCTTTAAATTATGATTATATATAATTATATTCGATCTGCCATTCTCATATTTCTTTGCATATATAATACGTGCGATCAACCAATATACAAAGATCCAAATTCCATAAAGAATCAAGATCCCTATGATGAGTTTTTTATAATCATATTTGAATATATTCTTCAATATATCATCAAGGCGATACAAAACCGTCAATCCCGCAATCAAAATAAATACAATAGAGGCATAAACAACTGCCTTCAATGCATTTAACCGCACATAATCCGACTTGTAAAAACAATGCATCGGTATTTCTGTCTTGCCATCGTGTTTCTCATAAATTGCAATCTGACTCATTAACTTGACATTTTCTTCCCGAACCATTGTCAGCCTCCCAATCTTTTACACAAACAACTCTTTCCCTATTGTTTTTTAAAACCTACCTCAAAATATTCTATTATATTTACCTCTAAAAAGCAATAGATTTTACAGATAATCCATATATGCCGCCGTCTTCTCCATTATATCTTTCATGATTTCCAGATCTTTCTCTACATTTCCCGTTTCCATAGAATGATTCGCATTCTTCGTCAGATACAGGGACAATCCCCTTTTCTCACATTCTGCCTGAATCTTATCCGTCTCCGCCCACGGATCAGCGGTTCCATGAAATACAATCCCCTCTTGTCCGATTGCATCAAAGGATTCTGCAACCAGTGTATAATATATCTGTCTTGCATTTATGTTATATTGCTTCGCATAAGCAGCCGCGACCGCAGTTCCCACGCTTTTGGAAATAAACAAAACTTCATTATATGTATTAAATTCAACTGCCGTTAATTGTTCCGTTGCATATTGTAATGCTTTGCGAAACGCCTCTATCATCTTGTCCGGATCACCTTTCACTCCGGATGGCAATTCCCCATACTTGATCTCTATAATCTCATATCCCCGTTCTCTGGCAAGTTTCTTACTATAATATAATAATGGCTTATCTGTGTGATATCCGATTCCCGGAAATAATACGGCTACTTTCTTTTCATCCAGACATTGAGTGATCAATCGCTGTAGATTTGCAACCGCAAACTTCTTTTCCATCGCATGCTTTTTCTCTTGTTCCGTCAATATATCATTCACTGCATAGCAGGCATCAAACTGACCACTCCGTCTACACTGTTCTACACCTTCTCCAAAACAGCCTGCAACTGCAATCACTTGTTTTCCGTATTTCTTAGCAAGCTGTGCAACTCCTGCAGGGGTCTTTCCCATCAAAGTCTGGCCATCTAAGCGTCCTTCTCCCGTAATTACAATATCTGCCTTCACAATTGCCTGCTCTAATCCACTCTCCTCCAACACAATATCAATTCCCGGTCGTAAGCCGGCATTTAAAAACATTAAAAATGCATATCCTAATCCTCCTGCTGCCCCCACACCTGGCGTATTTCGTGTTCCGTTTGGACGGATTGATCCCATATCACACATCGCAATATGCTCCACCAGATCAGCAAACCGCTTCATAGCTGCATCCATCGTATCTACCATATCTGCATCCGCTCCCTTTTGCGGACCATATACAACACTACATCCTATTTCCCCAACCAACGGATTGTCCACATCACACGCAATCTGAAATGTGCATTGAGAAAGTTGTAACATCACATTCTCAAATCCGATATCCGCAACCTTCGATAACCCTTCTGCACCATAAGCGACCTCATTTCCCGCCTGATCGTAGAAATGATATCCCAATGCCTGTAACATACCAATACCCGCATCATTCGTTGCACTTCCTCCTATCCCAATAATGAATCTTCTGCATCCCTGCCTGATCGCATCCCGAATCAATTCTCCAACTCCATATGTTGTTGTATGCATAGGATTGCGTCTTTCGTCCGGCACAAGCGGAAGTCCCGCTGCCGCTGCCATCTCAATCACCGCCGTTTGTCCACTCTCCCCATCATACCATATATAAGAGGCTTCCATCCGTTCTCCTAACGGTCCTGTCACCATACAGGTACGCTCCGTTACGTTCTTCTGATACGTCAATGCCTCCACGGTTCCCTCTCCGCCATCCGCAACCGGATAGACCTCTACCTTCCAATCTGAATGTATCTTATGTATACCTGCTCTCACTGCATTGCCCGCTTCAAGAGAAGTCATGCTCCCCTTAAAAGAATCCACTGCTACAACAATTTTTTTCATGTTAAATTCTTCCTCTTTTTATGCTTAATAAATTGTTTTCTGACATAATATTATTCCTTTTATGTACGTTTCTATTTTATCATACCCTCCCGTAATGTGCTATCTTTTCCTGGATAGCACCACTTTCATGCTGCCATTTCTTCAACTATTATAATCTCCTGTCCTCCAAGCATAACAATACCCCTAACGCAGCAATCCATCTACATTAGGGGTATGTTATACCATCTTCTCCAATGCGGCATCCGCTATGTTCACACAACCGTTACCCATATGGTCAACCGCATGAGGAATTTTATTATACGAAACAATATTTGATTATTCTTCAAACGGAATTACCGCTCCATCGTAAGTCTTATTGATAAAATCTTTGATTTCATCTGACTTTAATACATCCACTAACGCTTTCACACCCTCGTTATCTTCATTTCCTTCTTTTACTACGATAACATTTACATAGGTTTTAGCTGCTTCCGAATCTGACTTCTCATAAGCAAGAGAGTCCTTTGCAACAGAGAAACCTGCCTGCAATGCATAGTTACCATTCAATACCACATACGCAACCTCTCCTGCAACTCTGGCTACCTGTTCTGCTGCTAACTCCTCAATCTTGATGTTATGAGGATTCTCTGCAATATCATTCACTGTTGCTTCCAATCCAGCACCATCCTTTAACGTAATGATTCCGTTATCCTGTAATAACAACAACGCTCTTGCCTCGTTTGTAGTATCATTTGGTACTGCAATCGTATCACCGTCTGCAATATCATCTAAGCTCTTCTTTGTTCCCGGATAGATACCGAACGGCTCATAGTGAATCTTACCAACCTGTACTAAATGTGTACCTTTTTCTTCATTAAAGCTGTCAAGATATGGTACATGTTGGAAATAATTTGCATCAATCTCGCCACCTTCTACGACTTCATTTGGTAATACATAATCATCATACTCGGTTACTTCAAGATCCCATCCCTCTTTTGCAAGAATCGGTTTTGCTGCTGCAAGAATCTCTGCGTGTGGTGTTGCGGATGCTGCTACCGTAATGGTTCCCTTTGATTCTACGTTTGCATCCTCTCCACTCTCAGAAGTTTCCTGTGTCGTCTGCACCGTTTCCGCGGTTGTGCTGTCGTCTGCACTGTTTCCGCATCCGGTTAATACTCCTAATGATAATACACTTACTAAAATACCTGCAAAAATTTTCTTTCTCATAATTCTTTCCTCCTGATTTTGATTTTTTATATGAAAGTAATATAACCTCTCTGCTTTCCCCTGCTCTCTTGTCATATCACTATCATTTACTTACTTTCTTCGATCAAAATGATCTGCTAATTTCATTCCTACTGTCTGAAAGATCTGAAATAAAATGATCAATAATAGCACCGTTACAATCATGATATCCGTCTGCCATCTGGTATATCCATAACGGATTGCAATGGCTCCAAGTCCACCACCACCAACGGTTCCTGCCATGGCAGAATAACCTAAGATCGTTCCTAAGCTGATGGTTGCTCCCACAATTAGTGAAGTTCTTGCCTCAACTAACATTACTTTCATTACAATGGTAAAATCGGAAGCACCCATTGACCTTGCTGCCTCAATCACTCCGGCATCCACTTCTTTCAATGAAGATTCTACCATTCTGGCAATGTATGGTGCCGCTGCGATCACAAGCGATACGATCATGGCTGTCGGTCCATAACTCTTGCCTACCAGAAATCTGGTAAATGGAATCAATACAACCAACAAGATAATGAACGGAATACTTCTTACCAGATTAGCAATAAAATCTAATATCTTATATATCACTGCATTTGGATGAATCCCATCCCGGTCTGTCACGGTTAATACAATTCCCATCGGAAGCCCTAATACATATCCAAGCAATGTAGATACCAGTGTCATGTAAAGTGTCTCTCCGATTCCTACTATGATCATATTTGTAACTTCACTACTCCACATCACCTGTCACCTCCTCAATCTCTAATCCGCAATCCGTCAGATACTGTTCTATATCTACCTGCAAATGCTTATCTTCCGGCAGTCCTAATATCATTTCTCCCTTGGCAACTCCGCCAACATTCTTCGTATCTGCACGAAGAATATTCACCGGAGTTTCAAATTTCAGAATCATATTGGCAATCACCGGTTCAAATGCGGAATTATCCGAAAAGACAATCCGTATCTTACGGTTACTCTTTAACTGCCCGACTAGCGCATCCTGTTTTCTGTCTACTTCCGTATCCGGGCGATCCCTTAATATCAGTTCCTTGGCTGCTTTTGATTTCGGATGATTAAAGATATCCGTCACAGATCCATCTTCCACCAACGCACCCCGTTCAATGATTGCAACCCGGTTACAGATTTCCCGGATCACTGACATCTGATGTGTAATAATCACAATCGTAATTCCGAACTGCTCATTGATCTGCTTCAATAATGCTAATATCGATGCAGTCGTCTGCGGATCTAGTGCACTCGTTGCCTCATCACAAAGCAGGATCTTTGGATTGACTGCCAACGCCCTTGCAATTGCCACCCTCTGTTTCTGTCCACCGGACAACTGTGCCGGATACGCTTTCTCCTTTTCCTCCAAGCCAACCGTTTTCAGAAGCTCTCTCGCTTTTGTTCTTGCCTCTTTCTTCTTCACTCCCTGAATCTGCAACGGGAAACAGATGTTATCCAATACACTCTTTTGCATCAACAGATTAAAATGCTGAAAGATCATCGCAATATCACTTCTCTGTTCCCGAAGTTCCTTCTCATTCAGGCTTCCCAGGTCTTTTCCCTCAATCAGAACCTCGCCCTCTGTTGGCCGCTCTAAGTAATTCAGACATCGTACCAGTGTGCTCTTACCTGCACCGGACATCCCGATAATACCGTAGATATCACCCAATTCAATATTTAAGTTAATATCCTGCAACGCATGAACCGTAATTCCCTTTTGTTCAAATGTCTTAGACAGATGCTTTACTTCAATCTCTACCATATATCTCTTCCTTCCTCTCCAGCCATTCGCATAGATGCCGCACTGGTAAATGTCACATGACCAAGTTCTCTTGATGACAGTACTGCTACCTGTTCAGGATGTTCTAATATATAATTACATATATCACGTTCCCGCTCTGTTAACCCCTGTACCTGTCGCATTTCTCTCATTAATAACATATCTTAACTCCCTGTACTAAGACAAGTTATGGTCTCTGACCCATTCCACCCTCAAGGGTAATAGTCTCACCACTCATATATTTGAAGTCAGGGGATGCTAACTGTACACAAGGACGTCCGATCTCTAACTCTACATCTCCATAATGACCCATTGGAGGCATCTTGACATTTGCCTTAAATGCATCCGGATATGCCTTTTCAAAATTCTCAAGCTGTGCAGTCCATGCAAGCGGACAAATAACATTGACATTAATACCATCCTTGCCCCACTCCGTAGCCGCTACTCTGGTAAGTCCACGAATACCCTCTTTGGCTGCCGCATATGCACATTGACCAAAGTTGCCAAACAAACCTGCACCGGAAGCAAAATTGATAACCGTTCCCTTTGTCTCCTTCAAATGCGGATAACATGCTTTCATATAGTAAAATGCAGCATATAATCCGGAATAGATTGCAAGATCAAACTGCTCTGTTGTGTGATCTGCCAATGTCACACCGGAAGCAGATGCCTGTGCATTATTGATCAGGACATCAATTCTGCCAAACTCCTTGATTGCTTCCTCTACCACATGATTCACAACTGCCTCATTATCGGCTCCTGCATTAACATCTGCCTGCACAGGGAGCACTTTGACTCCATATTTGCTCTCTAATTCTTCCTTTGCATCCGTTAATTTCTGTACGTTACGCCCTGTAAGAACAAGATTCGCCCCCTCCTTTGCATATGCTGTTGCGATTCCGTAACCAATAGAGCCACAGCTTCCATCACTAAGTACTGCTCTTCCGCCACCTGTAATAATGGCTGTCTTTCCTTTCAAAAATCCCATAATCCTACTCCTTTCCCAATAGCTTTATGAACTATCTGTACTCCTTAATAGTAGCAGAATTTGATCATTTCGGCAAATTATTTTTCATCATTTTCCATTGCACGACATACGGATAATGATTAGTTCACCCAGGCAATCTGTTCCTCTTTCCTTAATGGGTATCTTATAATCTCAGTCCCATCCAGATTCTCTCTGTGCATATCCACTCCTGTAATCTGGTGATTATCATAAGACGTATAATAATAGATTCCCTTTGTTGCATTGCAGCAGGACGTATAGATTGTAATCTCGTATTTTCCTTCACCGACTTCGCAACAACCCCGCTGCTGATCAACCGAACCTAATATATGGAAAAACTGGCTGACACTCGCCTTCTCCGAATCCTCCGATACCGCATGCATTCTCGTATAGGCAACCTTCGCAAATCTGGAGGTAGAAGACAGATCACCCGGAAGCCCCAACGCTCCCATTCCTCTACTATAAGTCTGTAATGGCAATTCTTTTGAAAAATGATTCTCCGGCTGCTTCTCCGACAATCCCATATACTGATTAAGCAGAAACATCTGCATGTCAAACGGAGGATTATTCGTCATCACTCCCGTCGGATTATCGTGAATATGCATGCCATCTGCCATGCTCTCTACTACAATACATTCCTTCGCATCTGCTATCATCCAATGAAGCTGTGCTGCCGGCAATTGCTCATTATAAGGAGTACCCACCAGATTCATCTTAGCAAGTAAATCCCTTGCCTCCTGCACACTTGCGCATTGCGATAAGATCCATGGAATGAATTCAAACTGTGCAACATTATCCTTATTACCCACTACTTCCGCATATGCTGCATTTCCCACGAAATTAAGGCCTGCCATGCCGACACCCTTCTCGTTGATTGCATCATAGTAAAGTGGATAATCGTCTGTCACATATGCCATACCAATCATTGCATAATGCGACTTCACCACACCCATATGTCGAAATGTAATCTCATAATTGCGCGGCATAATGGTCACTTCATCCCCATAGGAAAATTCATAATCCAACGTTCTTCCAAAGTAGAAATCCTTTGTCTGATAAGTTGCTGCTGTACACATATTCTACACCTCCTGATAACCATTCACTTACCCGTAAGATAAATGCTTACATACATTTAAAATCTCCGACCGCCCATTCCACACGGATTACTTGGCTTGATATCCGGCGATTCCGCCACATAATTCGTACGAAATGCAGCATTTACTTCCGCAATCTCTTTCTTTCCGTCAATATAATCCCTGAAATACTCCATCAGATCCATTCCCGAATTCTCGCAGCCTTCTTCCTCTTCCCACTGCTTGATCAATTCGATTCTCTCTGACTTCGTCGTATCTTTAATTAACGTACTCTTCATACTATTGTCTCCTTTTCTTCAAAATCTACTCTTAATAGAGTATAACATATTATTCCTCTTACCTTAAGTTCAACATGAGCATTACAACCAGAAATACCACATTTGCAATCGTAAAAGACAGAAAATATCTTCCACGAAGTGTGACATTCTCTTTCACAATATATTTGAAGCTGATCAAACTTGCCATGGATGCGATCAGTGTTCCAAGACCTCCGAGGTTTGTTCCGATGATCAAGGCCTGAATATTCTCTGTGAAGCCGGACAGCAGAATCGCAGCCGGCACATTACTCATCACCTGGCTTGCCAACACAGACGTGATCACTTCCCGTCCGGCAATGATGTGTTGCAGCCAGTCATAAAAGACACCAATTCTTCCTATATTGCCGATAAAAATAAATAAAGCTGCAAAAGTCGCAAGTAAAGAATAATCTACCTTTCGCAATATCTTACGGTCACACAACACAATATAGAACAGAACCACTCCGACCAGAACGCCATACGGAACAATTCTGGCAACAACCAACAGACTAAATGCAAACAATATCAGATAACCGGTCAGTTTCCAATTCAATTGAACATTCTGTATATCATACGCCATTCTCTGTTCGCATTCTGTATCATTTTTAACCGCATTTAATTTGTTGCTCTGATTTTCCCTTCTACCGTCCGTATCAACTACCGTTTGTCTTCTATCTTTCCACGCACATACACCAATCCACCCAAGAAGAAGCACTAATGCAACAACTGTGTATGGTAGCATCAACTTAATAAAATCTGACACACTCATCTCCGTCTTTCCATACAGATACAAATTCTGCGGATTGCCAATCGGTGTCATCATGCTTCCGAGGTTTGCCGCAATTGTCTGCATTACCACGATACGCAGTAACCACTTTTCTGTAATGATTGTTGGCATCTTATGTGCTAATACAATCGTAAACGGCACAAATGTAATCAAAGACACATCGTTTGTGATCAGCATGGATGAAAAAAAGCAAAGCAGGATAAGTACTGTTGCGATTGCTCCGATTCCATGCACTCTCTGTAATAATCTTCCTGCAAACCAATCAAACAGACCAAGTTGTCTCAATCCCGCCACTACAACCATCAAACTAAACAAAATACCAAGTGTCCGGAAATCAATATAATCTAGATATTGACGATCCGGCAATACTAGAAATACTGAAATTACTGCCAATAATATTGCAATCGACAATACCGTCTCTTTTTTTATAAAATTCTTCATTCGACTCATGCTACATACTTCTCTCCATCCTAAGATATTCTTCTGTACAAACATTTTCTTTAAGAATGCACACATACATTTATAATATCATAAGAATGTAAATACTGCCAGATGATCAGCCTGCAATCGGGAATAATTCAATCAACACGATCCACACCAGACCATAATAGACAACAATGGCTACTAAATCGTTGATCGTGGTGATCAACGGACCGGATGCAACAGCCGGATCTACGTGAATCTTCTTGAAAAAGATTGGTACCAGTGTTCCCACTAAGCTTGATACCACCATTGCTCCAACCAAAGACACGCCCACACATCCGGATACCATAAATGCAGCACGAAGTGCATAATGCTTAAAGAAATATACATATAATCCAATGAAAAGCAGTGCCATAATACCAAGAAACAAGCCATTCAGCAGACCGACACGCATTTCCTTAATTACTAATGTTACTTTCTGTTTTGTTGACAAATTCTCGTCCATCAGAACACGGATCGTTACCGCAAGCGACTGCGTTCCGACATTACCTGCCATATCTAAGATCAATGACTGAAAACACATTACAATCGGTATAATGGCAACAACGGTCCCAAAGGCACCAACCACGCTTGATACACCCATGCCAAGGAACAGTAAAATAATCAGCCACGGCAGACGTTTTTTCATACTGTCTATCGTTGTCTCATTGAGATCTTCCTCTGCCGTCAAGCCGGCTAACTTCGCGTAATCCTCACCCATCTCATCATCGACAACTTCTACGATGTCCTGTGCGGTAATGATTCCCACAATATGTCCATCATCCCGTAAGACCGGAATAGAATCCTCTGCATAATCCTTGATCTGTTCAATACAATCACTGATCTGTTCATGATCTAACACATATGGGTAAGACCGACTGACCAGATCTTCCAGATTCTCGTACTCTCTTGCTATGATCAGATCTTTCAGATCAATTGCTCCATAAAATACATCTTTATCATCTACCACATAGATTGTCTGGATGTTATCATTTTCTCCTGCCTGTACTACCAATTCGCGCATTGCCTGACGGATGGTAAGCGTATTGTGAATGACAATATAATTCATCGTCATACAACTACCGATCTCATCCTCATCATAGGATAAAATCAACTTCACATCATCCATGGCATCCCGATCTAACATGGTAACAATCTTCTGCCGTTTCTTCTCGTCCAACTCAGCCAGCAGATCTACCGCATCATCCGGCTCCATCTCCGATACAACCCTTGCTACCTTCTCAATTGGCAGTTCATTAAAATAAACTTCTGCATCTTCTATATAAGAAAAGATGTCCGCCACCCGCTCTACACCAAGAATCGGATACAGGCGCTTCCGTTCTTCCGGCTTAATCTGTGTAATTGCCTCAGCAATATCATTATCATGATAATCGGAAATTCGATCAAGCAGCTCTTTTTCCGGTAAGCCACTTCGGATAATTGCAATTAATTCTTCTACATACTGATTTTCTCTTAATATTTCTTTTGCCATGTCTCGTCCTTTCTGCAAAAAAGTGTGAAACAAAGAGTCGCTTGCGACTCTTTTGCGCCCATGCGGAATTGCGAAGCAATTATCTTCTTCTCCGCAAGGTGCGCATCCTTAGCGGAGCGTTTTTTGCTTTATAGGACGAACTTTCCTATAAAGTAAAAATAAGAACCATCGCGAAGATGGTTCTTACTGATTCTTAATGTTATATTCTATACTCAATCAGGCCGAAGCATCTAACGCACATTCTCTATTATTCCATTTCACACAGCAATCCATACCGCAGCACATACCCATAGCACTGCCCATCATATTGCATGTCATCATTGTGTTGTTCATAGAAAATGTTGTTCTCATATCTTCGGTTCTCCTTTCTGTAATCTTATGTCACCCGTTCGAACTTATCGTTCCCTTTGACATTGCCTATTATAGCAAACCATCACAGAAAGTGTTAATACTTAAAACCTTGCGTTTGCCATAGTCTTATTCTATGGCAAAATACTCTTATTTCTCTTTTTCATTCATCCTTTCCAACAGCTTATAATTGTTTTAAATATCCCGGCTCTAAACATTCCAATACTTTTTCCTTCGGCAGCGGTTTTGAATAATAGTAGCCCTGTATATAATCCGCACCCATATCCGTAATGAGCTGTGCCATAGTCAGGTCTTCAATTCCCTCCGTCACTACATCCAGATGTATCTTCTTAAACATGGCAATAATATTCTCTAAGATTACCTTGGAAGTCTCATTCTTCATCGCCGCCCATACCAGATATTTATCGATCTTTACAATAGAAAACGGCAGATCTACCAGATAATTGATATTGGAATAACCAGAACCATAATCATCTAAAGAAAAGGACAATCCCGCTGCCTTCATCTTCTTCATATTCTGAATCAGTCGTTCCTCCGAATATGCCGCCGCGCTTTCCGTAATCTCTAAATTGATCATCGCCGGATCAATCTCATACTTCCGAAGAATCTGTAAGATATTCTCTCCGATATGCTCCTGCATGCACTGCACAACAGACAGATTCACTTCGATAAATGCAATCCCCTTCTCCTTCAACCGGCACTCTTTATAGAACTTACACACTTCTTCCAATACCAGTAACCCAATCTTAAGGATCGTTCCATTTTTCTCTGCAATCCGGATAAATTCCTCCGGTGACACATAGCCATATCCCGGCACCTGTAATCTTGCCAATGCTTCCATGGAATGAAATCTTCGCTGCTTTGTATCATAAATTGGCTGATAATGTACCTCAAAAGTATCCTGTTCAATCGAATTGATGATTGCCTGCTCAATGGCTGCATGGCGGGATATCTCCGTTGCACTGTTCTCTGTAATCTCAATAAACTGCCCTTTTCCCACCCTCTTTGCCTGTTCTACACTGTATTCAATCGCATCCTCCAGGCTCTCTTCCGAATGATGAATCGAATGCACCAGACAAATGCATGCTCCTAATTCCGTATCGCTATCATTGAGATGCCATTTCCGGTGCAAAATACCCCGAATGGTTTCTAATTCTTTTGATCCTTCTGTCGTCTCTTTCAATACAACTGCAAATTTATCTCCTCCAAACCGATAGACTGCCGAGGTTGAATATTGTTTCTGTAACGCTTCCACCAACATCCGCATCAATTCATTGCCGCCGGCAATACCATATACCTCATTAACAATCTTGAAATTATCCAAAGCCAGAACAAAAATCTGTTCCGGGAAATTCTTTTTCTTATACTTCTTGATATGATGCGAAAAAGCCTGTCGGTTCAATGCTCCAGTCGTAACATCAATGTACATGATCGAATTCTCATTTGTCAGATACATAATAAAAACAGTAAGTGCTGTTCCGATTCCTGACAGCATATAATCAGGAATAAAAAACTGAATAATTGTTGGCAGTAATGTTACCATGATCATAATAATTCCCAACACAGCTTGTGTCCATCGTATTACCTTATGTGCCCAAATCGCATAAACAGTCGTACAGATTGCATACAATCCTGCATTGACATACAACCAGCTATGCAATATTCCATGATGATATCCCGTTGCATCAAAATAGAAAAATAAGTGTGTGACCGGACTAGACGCTACTAAAAGTGCCGCTATCACAGCCGGAAGTGCTGCCAGGATCAGAAAATACCTTTTTCCTTCCCGAATCTGCTGCACCTTCATATAAATGTACAACATAACCATCATTGGTATCATACATTGTACCATCAAAAATATGCAGTTCAATCCGTAATTCAGCCATATTGGAACTTCTTTATAATAGCTATCTGTATAGCAGGTGATGACATCCAAACAAATATTCACAAAACAGACATCCATAAATATCTGATACATTTTGGACTGAAAATCAACCAACCGTTTTCTTACCCTCGATATAATCAGCAATAACATCAAAAATATGATCGTACATATCTCATAATCCACATTATAGTTCACTATATTGCCCTCCCTGCCCCATCATCAGACAATATCTTTGTTATGATATCGTTTCTTCTCTACATACATCTTCTTATCTGCATCCCGCAATATATTTTCAAACGGTTCCTTTGCATTATAGCGATATGCCATTCCAACAGAAACACTAACCTTCTTAAGATCCATATACATCTTAAGACGTTCTATCAACTGCTCTACCTCGTCCTTATTAATATCCAACAATACAATAATAAACTCATCGCCGCCAACACGATATACCTGCTTCTCCCCAAAACAAGACATCATCCCCTCTGCCGCATCACACAGATATCTGTCACCTGCCTCATGTCCTTTGGTATCATTAATCCTTTTTAAACCATTGAGATCACACATAATAATCGCAATCGGGCTTCCCTTATCGAAATCTCCTTCATATGCCCAATGCAGCGCTTTCCGGTTATAGCACTTCGTCAACTGATCCTTTGTTGCATTCTCCTCTATCTGCTTAGTATAATTCCGGATCCGTATCATCATAGACATCACAAATTCCATCATGTCGATCAAAACAGATATATTATCCATAAATTCAACCGGAGGATTGTCCACTCCATAGAATCCAATATATTTGCCATTGACCTCAATCGGCCCTGTCACTAATGTCTGAATCCCCTGTGGCTTCAGCACCTGATACATCGGCTCACTTATCTTCCGATATTCTTCTATATCATAGATCATAATATTATGAGACTTCTCGTATTCCTCAAACCAGACATCCAACACACCATCATACGGAACCCTCTTTAAATTCTCAATCTCTCTCGACACACCTTCCCTGCACCATTCATAGGTGTTATCAAAGGTACCATCCAGATTGTCCTCAAAGATATATGCCCGATCCGATTGCATCCTTTCACAAATATATTCCAAAATCTGATTAATAATATGATCTGGCGACTCCGCAGATGACGCATATCGAATCATATCTGTTATAAACTTTTCGTCATTGATTTTTGCCATATTCTCATCATCCTTTTCCCATTGTCATATCCAACAATATTCTTCATTATCTATTACATACTTCTCGCGTCACTACATGTAAAATATATAACCTGATACTTCTTTGCAACCTCCTGAAGCAATGTTCTTGCCGCTATTACCTTATCATCATCTAAATTAGTGAACGGGTCATCCAATATCAGCATAGGGGATTCCTGTTCATACATCGCATCCACAAAAGCAAGACGCAGACAGATGCCAACCAGATCCTGATACCCGGTGCTCAATGTGTGGATATCCCTCTGCTTTCCCTGTTCCTTTACCGTTACCGCAATATTGGCATCCATATGGAATTCCATATTATCCTGCCCTGTAATACTTGCATAGTATCTTTCAAAAGCATTTAATACCGGAGCTGTGTAACGTGATGTCAGGCTTTCTTTCGCCTGATTCAGTTTTGTCTTTGCCAGTTTTAAGTAATGGAACTTCTGTTGTTCTTCTTTCTGTATTTCCTCTAACTGCTTTAATCGTTCTTTTTTATCCTCCCATTCATCATATTGCATTCCCAGATTCTCTAATGTCTTTTGATACTCTGTTATCGTCTTATGGATCATCTGCATATTCTGCGTCAGCACAGATATAGAATCATTCAATTCTTCCAAAGAAGGCATATCTTTTTCTTCCGCATTCTTCTCTAATATCCCGGTATCCACCTGTTCCTCAAATTGCAAAAGTGTACGCACTGCCTCTTTCCAATTAGCATCTGCATAATAATACCGCTGCACCACTTCCTGCAGTTCATTCAATTGTGCCCGACAATCCGTTGCCGGTACATATCCATATGATTGTAAAAAACCTGTTAATTGTTCTACCGCTGTCTTCTGTTCTTCTAATGCTATCCTTTGCCGGCTTTCCTGCTGTGCTAACGTCTGATATCTCTGCACCTTAGTCTGCAATGCATACATGGCTTCCTCATAAGCGTCATCGCCTGTTGTCTGTTGATAACGCTGTAAAAATGCAACAATAGATTGTCTTCTATCTGCAAGCTGTTTCTCATCAACAGCTGTTACCGCATGACTTTTCTTCTTTTGAAGCGCATGATATTCAACGGACTCTTCCATTATCTGCTGTAATAAGGTGGCAGCCATATACTCGTCATAATGCTTCCCGTGTACATCCAAATATGCTTTTACTTCCGTATCCGTCTGTGTAATCCACTGTTGATCCTGTGCGATTTCCTGTTCTAACGCCTGTATCGTCGCTGTCTGCTCCGCAACCTCTTTCTTTTCAGATCCTCTACACCCAATTCCAATTATAACAGTTCCCACAAACAATACCAATATGCCCGGTATCCACAAAGATCGTATGCATAATAAGCCTGCGATAATCAATGCCACAATTCCTATCCCCAATACCACAGGATTCCTCTTCATCCCCTCCTGTGATGCGTTCTTCAATGCAGCAACCGTTGCCTGTTTGGACGGAATAGCCGCTTTTCGATTATTCCTTTCATTCCATTTACCAATGATCACTGACACCGGTTCGTTCTCATCATGAAATGCACTCTCTAACTGCTCATACCGTTGCCGCTCTACGCTGCTCAATTGATTCTGATTATATTCCTGTAACAATCTCCGATATTGGGAAACTTCCTGAATCTTAGCTTCCAACTCCCCCTCATCCGGTATACCTTGTTGAAAACAGTCATCTAACGCTGCTACTTCTTTCTTCTCTTCCTCCGAAAGCCTGGTCATCTCCACACGCTCCCGAATCTTCTCTTCCTCGCCACATGTCAGCAATGCCTGCCGCATCTCCTCCAGCGTTGGAACTTCTCCCGGAAACTCACA
>HF987896.1:0-6358 GCA_000431135.1 Clostridium sp. CAG:590 | reverse complement strand
ATCCTGAACCGCTTTCTTTAAATGTTCCCATTCCTCTCGCTTGGCAAGATTTGATTGCATTGCCGCTACTTTCTTCTGTAATGTTGTCATCTCCTGCAGTTTGCCGTCTTCTGATCTGTATTGGCTCTCCTGTTTTTCCAGCATCTTCTGATATTCTTCTATGCTTGTACTAATTCCCTGCCCATCCGATACCAGTCGCTCTAACTGTGCGATTTCCTCTTTCCTTTTGGCAATAGCACCCGTTTTTCTGGAAGGTGTCATCTTATTCATTAATTCCGCAAGCCGGGCATCCGCATTGTCATAATTGTTCAGATCATTTGTATTGTCTGTAATATTACCGATCTTAGCACTGATATCATCTGTTGCATATGTATCACAGGCATTCTGTCCGATATAGATAGAACGAAGAAAAGACTCTCTTCCTACCCCAAAAAGTTCCTCTCCGATCCGGCTTGAATATGCATCTGAGATCAGATTCGTATCCGCATCCCTTAATTCAAACTCGTCGTTTGCCTCTTTGTCCTGAAAAATTCTCAAAATCTCATATCGTCTGCCATGCTCCTCAAACACAAGCTGTCCGCCAAAGATTCCTCCCTGCCATGGTTTATATCGTTTTCTCTCATTTTCTTCTATGCTTCGTTTCCGTTCCCCTTCCAAGCCATAAAACATTGCCCGGATAAATGCAGCAAACGTACTCTTTCCCCCTCCGTTCTTCTCGCAGATCACATTCAGATCATTCTGAAACTCCATGGAACAATCCTGTAATTTCCCAAAATTCTCAATATGACAGGAAATCAACTTCATACTACTGCACCTCCTCTCCGGCAATTGCCTGTAACCCGTAACGGATAATGATCTTCTTGTCTTCTTCCGATAAGGAATCGTCTGCCATGACCTGACGTACATATTCTCCCTTCAACGACACATCCAACATATACGATTCCACATCAATCTTCAATGTCGTCTCGTCATATACTTTTACATAATAGTAATCATCCTGAAATCTTGTCCGGATGTAACGGATGTCTTTCTCACATTCCACATCTAACATTCCCGTCAACACGATCTTCAGCAAACAAGAATTCGAGAATGCATGTTGTTGTAACATCTTATCCACTCTTGCGATCATCTCTGCTGTTGTCTGACAATCCGTCACATCTGCCTCAACTGTATGCAGTGTTCGATAGGCAAACGGAACAAATTCGTGTGTATAACGCATGGTCTCCGTATCAATATCCAATACAACAAAACCATGTTCCCCACACTCATCAAATCCTCTGCCTTCCAGACAGCCCGGATAACAATACGTTGCCCTGGCATCCAATTGTTCCTTCTTATAGGCATGGATATGTCCTAATGCCATATAATCAATCCCCTTATTGCGAAATGCTTTCAGTGGAATGATCTCCGTCTTATCTTTTCCCTTGCTTACAGATTCCTGTCCATGCAGCATTACAATATTAAAACGTGCTGCATCCAGTACCAGCGAAACATCTGCTCTCCCCACATTATCCTCTGTAAATTCCATTCCATTGATCGTGATTCTTCCATCTGCTTCTTCGTATGTGGTCCAGTTTGAATCAAACAGATACAGATTGTCTGGCAATTTCTCCAGATCTGCAAGAAAATTGTCACTGTCATGATTGCCTTTGAGATAATAAAAATGAATATCCGCATGCTCTACAATTGCATGAAGTACCGTATTCTTAGCAGTTGCTGAAATGTGTTTTGTATCGAACAGATCTCCTGCAATCAAAACGACAGCAATCTCCTGTTCCTCCGCATAACGGATCATTCTTTCGAAAGTGCGCAGGATTTCCCCTTTTCGCTCCTTTGCTTTTTCCTTATCCAGATTGGCTGTCATTTTAGAATCTAAATGCAGATCCGCACAATGCAATATCTTCATTTCAACCTCCTATATTTCCAAACATTTATACCCAAAAACAAACATATAAAACCTTACACAATTAATTTGATGGTATCATATTATAACATTGTGTTCAAGTGCCATCATCCGGATTCTTTCTTTCCATTCAGGGTATCCTATGTTAGAATAAAAACATCTTATTATACGAGGTGATCATTCATGATTCAGATAGATCTGATAACCGGATTCCTTGGTTCCGGTAAGACAACATTTATTAAACAATATGCAAAGTACCTGCTTGCACAGGGACTTCATATCGGCATCTTAGAAAATGACTTTGGTGCAGTCAATGTTGATGCCATGCTGTTACAGGATATTTTGGGAGACCATTGTACATTAGAAATGGTAGCCGGCGGTTGTGATGCCGACTGTCACAGAAGACGATTCAAGACCAAACTGATTGCAATGGGAATGTGCGGATATGATCGTGTGATCGTCGAACCTTCCGGCATTTTTGATATGGATGAATTCTTTGATGCACTACACGAAGATCCGTTAGATCGCTGGTACACGATTGGCAATGTTATCACGATCATTGATGCGAACTTAGAACTCCAGCTTTCTGATGCATCCTGCTATCTCCTTGCATCGCAGGTTGCCCAGGCCGGGACTGTTTTATATAGTCATGTACAGGAGGTCAGTACCGCCAGATTGTCCCGGACACAGGAGTATGTTCTACAGGCAGTCAGCAACCTGCATTGTAAAAAAATGCCGAATCCTCTGGTGATTGCAACCGACTGGTCAACATTACAGGACTGTGATTATCAGGCAATCCTCTCCTCCGGCTATCAGACAGCCGACTATACCAAAATGTGGTTTGATGAGCAGGATACCTACGACAGTCTGTATTTTATGAATATGGATTTTACGGAAGATTTTCTCCGCAGATCCTGTAAAGAGATCCTGTCTGATCCCAACTGCGGAAAAGTATTCCGCATCAAGGGATTCCAGAAACTTTCCGACGGAACCTGGCTTGCCATCAATGCCACCCATCAGAAAATTGAAATTCAGCCAATTCCTAACGGTCAGGCAATTCTGATCATAATCGGAGAAGCTCTTCAACAGGAAGCCATTGAAAACTATTGGGGCAGATCCAATCCGTAGTCTGCCCCAATTTCATAATCTCATATAATGGCATTGTGCAAATCTTATTTCAATGCCTGTTCTAACTGTTCGATCACTATCTTAAGTGCCTTAATTCTCGCATATTTCTTATCTACCGATTCCAATATATGCCATGGTGCATATGTGGTACTGGTCTTTGCAATCATTTCATTGACTGCTTCCTCATATTGATCCCATTTTTCCCGGTTACGCCAGTCCTCATCCGTAATCTTCCACTGTTTCTCCGGTGTATTCTGTCGATCGGTAAATCTTGCAAGCTGTGTCTCCTTGTCGATCTGTACCCAGAACTTAATGATCACGGCTCCTTCATCATGCAGCAGCTTCTCAAACTCGTTGATCTCATTGTATGCACGCATCCAGTCATTTTCACTGCAAAATCCCTCCAGACGTTCCACCATCACCCGTCCATACCAGGTACGGTCAAAAATGGCAATATGTCCGGTCTTAGGAAGTCTTGTCCAGAAACGCCACAGATAATGCCGTGCTTTCTCATGCGGTTCGGGGCTGGCAATCGGATGCACCTCGTAACCTCTTGGATCCAAAGCCTCTGTGATCCTCTTAATATTACCGCCTTTTCCGGCAGCATCCCATCCTTCATATGCAATGATAACCGGTACCTTCTTGCGATACAGACGGTTATGCAGCTCTCCTAACCGTTGCTGCAAATGTTTTAACTCTTTCTTATACTCCGTCTCCTCAATTGTCTTATCTAACGGAATCTCAGAAAGTAATGGCATACGCTCCAACGGAAATACATTCTGTAATAACGGTACTGCCAATTTGTGATTGCTAAGTGCAATCTCTATTCCCTGCGTCAAAGTCTCCAACACCTGAAGCTCCGTCCATTTACGTGCCTGTGCATCCACAATATACCACGGTGCAGACGGCATATTCGTATTCTTCATATAGGAATCATATACTTCTGTGCACCTGTCATAATGTGCGTTCTGCCAGAGATCCTTCTTGCCAACCCTCCACGTTGTATCCTTTTGCTCTTCCAGTATATGCAGACGTTTTGCCTGCTCTTTTTTTGATACCTGCAGGAAAAATTTCATTACCAGATATCCGTTATCTGTAAGCTGACGTTCAAATCGACGGATGCACTCGATCCGGTTTGCATACAATTCTTCAGAAATCGTCCCCGACATATAATCCTGTGTTGTTTCATCCATCCACGCCGTATCCAGAAACACAAACTGTCCTTCTTCCGGAATCTTCACAAAATGCCGATACAAAAACGGCATCCGTTTGTCCTCTTCCGTCTTTTTCTGCATTGAGAAAACCTTAAAAAAACGCGGATCAATGTTGCGTATGATCTGTCCGATACAGTGTCCTTTTCCTGCGGTTCCCCAACCTTCCATCACAACAAGAACCGGTATCTTCTTCTCCTTAATAAGTAACTGTTGTCTTGCAAGCTTCTCTCTTGCTGCACTCAGTCTTGTCTTTAGCTCGTCCTTGTCCGGACACTCCATTTCTTTCCATTCTTTTAGCATATGGTAACCCTCCTTTGCTAACTCATGATCTATCTCTATTGGTATAACTTAGCAATACGGATCAACACGTCCTTGTTCTTTTCAAATATCCGGTTATATTCCCTGTAGGCAACAGGACATGTCGTTGTTCCAACCTCTATTGTAATACTTGGCACCTTAATTTTCTCCAGCATATAATCTCTGCAGTTTCCGGAAGATGATCCCACATATCCTGCGGAATCTGCATATCCCGTCTCCTTTCGGGCAATCTTATATATCTGTGCACATTCTTTTTTTATTCTCTTATTCTTTCCATCATACGAACCAAAAATAATATTCCCCATTGCATGATAATTGACCTGTGCACACAACTGCTGTTCCTTTTTTAATTGTTTGGTTAATTTGATGATCGCCTTTGTCTCTTTCTCACTGTTTGCTTTCTTCCCGGAATATCCTCCCAATCCCTTCTTTCCCTGAATCTTAAAACGAATCGGGAAATTCCGATTGATATCCACCCCTCTGGAATTCGACTTCCAGTTTGTCTGTTTATGCTGCGAAATATACACACCATCCGGATTCGCCATTGCAATCATGTGAAGCTGTACTTTATCGAATACTTTGCCTGGTTTCGTTCCACCAATCTTTTTATTATAATTATCAAGATAATACTCTGCAATCCGCATCGTAGTGGCACTGCAAACATATTCTCTTGCATGTACTGTACTGATAATGAGCAACGACTTCTCCGCCTCCGGATTGCCGATCATAAAATCATAGATATTACGCCCTTGCCGTGTCTTTCCGATTACCTTATAGGAACAGTACTCCGGATATTTTTTTGCCAGTTGCTGAATATCCTTTTTCATATCACTGTAACTATATTTTTTCGATTTGCAATTCACAATGGACTTCGTCTTTGCCTGTGCATTCCATGGCAACAACATGCTGATCAAAAATACTGCTATCATGTACTTTGTTATTCTTTTCATATGTATTCTTTCTCCCTTTCTTATTTTGATTAAGCTGATTTAAACATTTCTCATAATTATCTTCTCAATTAAGATATCTATCTTCTACTACTTTAATTACTAGCGGATCGTATCTTCGCCTTTTAATTGTTTTTTATTTGCATACATGGCTGCATCTGCAATAGAACATATATGTTGAAAATCCTCGTCTGCATCCGGCATGGCAAAACCAATGGCGCAGCAATAAAGAGTCTTAGAAAGCTCCCTCCGCATATGATCGATCAGAGCAGGGACATCATCTTTTGAAACCCGTGAACATAAGACCATAAACTCATCACCACCGGTTCGATACAGGTGGCATCCCCTCGGCAATATATTTTGAATGCACGCTACAATCGTACACAAAGCCGTATCCCCGGCCGCATGGCCATTCTCGTCATTGATCCTCTTCAGATCATTTAAATCAATGGAAATTACCGCTGTCAGACATTTGCTCTCCATCAAATGATCCGCATCCAGATAAAAATACCGACGGTTGAGCGCACGCGTAAGTGGATCCCGCTTGAACTGCTGTGTCGTCAAATACATATAATAAAATGCAATACTCACAGCTCCCGTGGTATTGATGAGTCCGTCATAATGGAAAAACGCCTCCAGAATGGCAGATATCGTGTTCGTCACCGCAATGGAAATTGCGATCAGCGATTCGTATGTATGCTCCATCTTATATAACTTATTAGTCAGGATAACCAACAGAATTAAATAAAAACCGGAGGCAGCAAATGCCGAATATCCAAGTGGTCCCCGCACAAATTCATTCTTATCCGAGTAGGAAAAACAAACACCTGAAAATAACGCAGTGGAAG
>HF987895.1:87268-118339 GCA_000431135.1 Clostridium sp. CAG:590 | reverse complement strand
CCGTTACTCACGCTGTGCAAGGGTGAAAGTTTGCATAATTGGTGGTGGTATGCATAAGATGAACTATAGAAGGATTCGGAGTGCATGCGTGTGAATGAGGAATATCGGGAATTAAGAGAAGAATTACGAAAACAACATGCCAAGAATGTGAATGAAGTGTATGGACGGGGAAGTCAGGGCAATCTGTCATATTCACCCATGGATGAATTACAAAGTCCTGGTGGTTTTCGGGTTGGATTTAAGTTAAAGGTTCTTTGTCTGTTTATAGGAATTATGGCATTTTCTTTATACATATATGGTGGTCAGGATATGAAAAAAGGTGCAGATCTGGCATGGACAGAACTGACCCAAACAGTAAATCAGTTAGAAGAAAAGGAACCGATTGTGAAAGAGACTATATCATATTGTAAAAAGGGGTATCACTGGGTTAGAGATACCATTGACAAAATGGAGATTACCGAGTCACTAAATGATGATGGGGAATATTAGCGAAATGTTATGTTCGAATAAACAGAATATATGCCGTGGAAAATGGAAAGATAAGGAAAATATATTTGACGGCGAATTTTCATTGGAATATATTGTAAATAATATGCAAGAAAGGACTTGACAGAATAAGCAAAGCACTAACTAACGGTGCTTTATTTGTTGACTTCAATATTTGTGTGTCTTGTCGGAAAGAACGGGTAAGCCGGTTCGCTATATCAGAGGTATTCTGATATAGCGGACTGGTTTTTTGTCGTACATTCAAAGAAGATGTCGATATCCGAATCTTTGGACGGTTCCGATGCTTGCCTATTATATGAATTATATGAAAGATCAGGAGAAAGAGGGAATGAAAAATCTACGAAAGATTGCAGCATAATTGCTTATGGCAGTAAATGATGGTATTACAGTAACCGGATGGCCAAAAGAATAATAATTTAATATAGAATGAATACTTAATTCATATACAGGGTTGTAGCAATGCAGCCCTGTATTTTATTTCATGCATATTTTATTCAAAAAATGATTGTATGGATAAAGGAATCTGTTATAATAAATACTATGTGTGCTTATAGCGATAACGCGACTATAAGTTGTAGAAAATGGAGGAAAAGTGAATGAAGCGTTTTAAGAAATGATTTCCTTGTTGCTGGTTGCAGTAATAATGGTAAGTATGTTTGTGATACCGGGAGGTAATGTACAGGCAGCCAAGAAGACCAATAACACAAAGTTAAAAAATGACTTTTATCATGACAGTAATGTTTCTATAACAGGCTGGTCATGTTATTAAGAATAGTTCTTTATGGACGCCAGAAAGAAAGATAATAGAGGAACAATTATGAATCATTTAGCACTATCTGATGAGATCTTAATGGAGATCGAGAAACCGGCAAGATACATCGGTAATGAAGTAAATATGGTAAAGAAGGACTTAAATGATGTGGACATCCGATTCTGCATGTGCTTTCCGGACGTATATGAGATTGGAATGAGCCATCTTGGAATCCAGATCTTATATGATATGTTCAACCGGATGGACGGTGTATATTGCGAACGTGTCTATTCCCCATGGCCGGACCTTGACAAGATCATGCGGGAGAAGCACATTCCGCTATTTGCACTAGAGACACAGGACCCGATCAAGAACTTTGATTTCCTTGGAATTACATTGCAGTATGAGATGTGTTATACCAATGTATTGCAGATTCTGGATCTTTCCGGTATTCCAATCTGGTCAAAGGATCGTACATTAGATGATCCGATTGTCATTGGTGGCGGCCCGTGCAGCTATAATCCGGAACCGATTGCCGATTTCTTTGATGCGTTCTATATGGGCGAAGGGGAAACAAGATACGAGGAACTATTTGAGGTCTACCGTAAAATGCGGGCAGATGGCAGCAGCAGAGAAGAGATTTTACACGCATTTTCCAAGGTGCCGGGAATCTATGTACCATCTATGTACGAGCCATCCTACAATGAGGATGGAACTTTGGCAAGCTTTGATCCAATCTATGAGGATGTACCGGGAACAATTACCAAAGAGATTGTGTTGGATTTTGACAAGGCACCATATCCGGAAAAGCCGTTGGTGCCATATATCAAAGTAACACAGGATCGTGTAACGTTAGAGATCATGCGTGGATGTATCCGAGGATGTCGTTTCTGTCAGGCAGGAATGATCTATCGTCCAACCCGTCAGAAGAATGTCGAGACATTGAAGAAGTATGCTTATGAGATGTTGCATTCATCCGGACATGAGGAGATTACATTAAGTTCGTTAAGTTCTTCTGACTATGAATGTCTGAAGGATCTGACTTACTTCCTGATCGATGACATTGGAAATGATGACGTGAATATTTCTTTGCCATCCCTGCGAATTGATTCATTTGCATTAGATGTGATGAAGAAGGTACAGGATGTCAAGAAGAGCTCCCTTACATTTGCTCCGGAAGCAGGAACGCAGAGGCTTCGTGATGTCATTAACAAAGGACTGACCGAGGAAGTGATCCTTCGAGGTTCTATGGAAGCATTTAAGGGTGGTTGGAACAAGGTGAAGTTTTACTTCATGCTTGGTCTTCCAACTGAGACAATGGAAGATGCGGAAGGAATCCCACAGCTTTGCGAGAAAGTGGCCGAGGCATATTATACCATTCCAAAAGAAGAGCGGAATGGTAAGATCAAGATTACGGCGTCTTCGTCATATTTTGTACCGAAACCATTTACTCCATTTCAGTGGGCACCGATGCTAGATCCGGAAACTTACATTGAACGGGCGCATCATGTCAAGGACACATTCCGGGAACAGTTAAATGCCAAATCTATGAAGTATCAGTATCATGACACTTATGTATCCGTTTTAGAGGGTGTGCTCGCAAGAGGAGACCGGAAGTTATGCAAGGTTTTATATGATGTATATCAGGCAGGTGGAATCTTTGATGCATGGACTGAATTCTTTGATAATGACAGATGGTTGCAGGCATTTGAAAAGAACGGAATTGTAAAGGAATTCTATACTACAAGAGAAAGAAGTGTAGACGAATTACTGCCATGGGATTTCATTGATATTGGGGTGACCAAACGATTCCTGATCCGGGAATGGGAGCGCGCCAGACAGGGAATTGTAACACCGAACTGCCGGGAAAAATGTTCCGGTTGCGGCGCAGCAAAGTTTGGAGGAGGTGTCTGCTTTGAAGGTAAGAATTAAATATACAAAGTCAGAACTTCTGAAATTCATCGGACATCTGGATGTTATGCGGTATTTCCAGAAGGCGGTCAAACGGGCAGGCTTAGATATTGCGTATTCGCAAGGCTTCAGCCCACATCAGTTGATGTCATTTGCAGCACCGTTGGCACTTGGTGTGACAAGCGAAGGAGAATATTTTGATGCAGAATTTCATTCTGTGGTGTCGTCAGAAGAATTTGTTAGAAGATTTAATGAGCAGATGGCGGCGGGAATGGAAGTGAAAGCGGCACGTCTGCTTCCGGATGATGCGAAGAATTCCATGTCTATTGTAGCGGCATCGGATTATCTGATCACGATACGGGATGAAGTTCCTGTGGAGGTGAAAGATAAGTTCTTAGCGTATGTTCCGCATTTATTAGAACTTGATAAGATTGAAGTATTGAAAAAGACCAAGAAGAACGAGAAGATAGAAGATATTAAGTCTGGAATCTACAAAGTGTCGGTGGAAAGTTATGTATCCGCAAGAGCATTAGCAGGTGATCCGGTCGATGGGACATCTCCTGCAGAAAATCAATATGTTGATGACATTAATGCAATGGATAAGCTTTATATGCTGCTTGCAACAGGTAGTGAGTACAATTTGAAGCCTGAATTGATCGTGCAGGCAATCTGCAAAGAAATCGGATATGAATATAACCGCTTTGATTACCGGATTCATCGGTTAGAAACATACATGCGCAATGAAAAGGAACAGTTAGTTTCTTTGCTAGAGACAGGAACGGTGATTGAATGACCCGCGCAGTAATAACAACGTGTAACAATATACAATATCTTTTGATATATGAAGAGAATAATCTTGCAGAATGTCATCCGTTGATCAGCAACGACTCTTTTCAGATTGGCAATATCTATATTGGCAGAGTAGAGAAGGTTGTAAAGAACATTCAGTCAGCATTTATCCGGTTAGATGAGGATCATGTCGGTTATCTGCCGTTAAATGATAAACCGGCAATGGTATTGAATCGTACATTGCCGAAGGGGTTGCCTTCCATTGCCGAAGGGGATAAGGTGTTAGTGCAGGTAGAACAGGAAGCCCTTAAGATGAAACAGGCAAGGGTGACAGGCAATATCAGTCTGGCAGGCAATTATGCAGCATTGGATCTGCTGACAGGGATGGTTGGAGTATCGAATAAGATTCGTAATGCAGAACGGGTGGAAGAATTAAAAACAATGGTTTCTTCGGATATGCCATATGGTGTGATCTTTCGAACCGCCTGCGAGCAGGCTCGGAATGACGCTATTCGGGCTGAATTACAGCAATTATCTACACAGATGGATCAGATTATCCATAAAGCAGAATATGAGCGGAATACCGGGCTGCTTCAGGGTGGTAAACCGGAATACCTTGCCATCATGGAGGAATATGGCTGGGCACGGATTGATGAGATTCAGACAGATAATAAGGTGATATATGAGGAATTGTATGCAAAGAAGAATTTTGTTACGTCAACAAATGCACCATCCGATCAGAATCATGTTCCAGACAATGACTCAGCTGTAAATCAACCACGGCTTCTGTATTATGAAGACGAATATCCGTTATATAAACTATTAAGTCTTGAAACAGAGATTACACATTTACTTGATAGACGTGTATGGTTGAAATCAGGAGGTTTCTTAGTAATTGAACCGACGGAGGCAATGGTTGTTATTGATGTAAATACCGGTAAATCAATTGGAAAGAAACGTCAGGAAGAACATCTGTTGAAGGTAAATGAAGAAGCAGCCGTGGAGATTGCAAAGCAATTGCGATTGCGGAATTTATCTGGAATCATCCTTGTTGATTTTATCAATATGAAACAACCGGAAAGCAGGGATAAGTTGATCCGTACATTAAAGTCGGTATTGCACAAAGATAAGGTTCCCAGCCGTTTTGTAGATGTTACGGCATTGGAATTATATGAGATTACAAGAAAAAAGATTCGAAGACCATTGCATGAGATGATCCGTTAAGAAATGAGTCCGAAATTATTTGATATTTGGTGGAATTTTTATTAAATATTGGGTCAAATTTTTATTGACAAGTGTATATGAATTTGTTAATATAATCTAGTGTGCCGCACAGAGAGGTAGAAGTGTGCCTATATCTTAGATAAGACACCACCACATCTGGCGAGTAATGATAATAGGAGGTAACCGTATGTACGCAATTATTGCAACAGGTGGTAAGCAGTACAAGGTAGCTGAAGGTGATATCATTAAAGTAGAAAAGCTTAATGCAGAAGCTGGTTCTGAAGTAAAATTTGATGTTATTGCTATTAACAACGACAAGGATATGTTATGTGGCGAGGCAGTTGCTAACTCAAGTGTAACAGCAAGTGTGATCGGCGATGGCAAGGCTAAGAAGGTTGTTGTTTATAAGTATAAGAGAAAAACCGGCTATCACAAAAAGAATGGTCATAGACAGCCATTTACTCAGGTTGAGATCAAAGCAATCAATGCTTAATCCGGACTATGATTACTGTTACTGTTTTTAACAAGAACAACAAGATAGTTGGTGTCCAGTTGGAAGGACATGCCGAATTCGGCAGAAGGGGAAGAGATATTGTTTGTAGTGCAGTATCTATATTGTACATCAATTTGGTGAATTCCCTTGAGAACTTTACAGATGACGAGAAGGAATTAAACGGCGATAAGAAGATTAATTTCCAGAACGTTATTCTGAAGAGTATGCCAAGTGATAAGGCGGAATTGCTATTTCAGTCGTTTTTACTTGGGATTACTACAATTGAAGAGAAATATGGCAGAAAGTACATTTTAATTTTGAATCAGGAGGTGTGAATGATGTTTAAGCTTAACCTTCAGTTATTCGCTCATAAAAAAGGTATGGGTTCTACAAAGAACGGTAGAGACTCAGAATCTAAGAGACTTGGTGCGAAGAGAGCAGATGGTCAGTTCGTAAAAGCTGGTAATATTTTATATAAGCAGCGCGGAACAAAGATTCATCCAGGTATTAACGTAGGCAAAGGTAAAGATGATACCTTGTTTGCTTTAGTAGATGGTGTTGTCCGCTATGAGAGAAAGGGAAGAGATAAGAAGCAGGTTTCTATCTACCCTGTATCCGTTAACGAATAAGATACATGCAGATTAGGCTGGAGTCAATGCTCCAGCCTTTTTTAGAATAATAGGAGATATTCAAATGTTTGCAGACAGAGCAAAGGTTTTTCTTCGTTCCGGCAAAGGTGGCGATGGACATGTCAGTTTCCGCCGGGAATTGTATGTGCCAGCCGGTGGTCCGGACGGTGGTGACGGCGGTGATGGCGGCGATGTCATTTTTGTTGTCGATGAAGGCCTTAACACATTAAATGATTTTCATAATGTACGCAAGTATTGTGCGGAGGATGGCAAAGAAGGTAATAAAAAACGCCAGCATGGTGCGAATGGAGCGGATATTATCTGTAAAGTTCCGCCGGGAACCGTAATTAAGGATTTTGAAACCGGGAAAGTAATCATGGATATGTCGAATAAGACAGAGCCAGTTGTTATATTAAAAGGTGGACATGGTGGTAATGGCAATATGCATTACGCAACTTCTACCATGCAGGCACCAAAGTATGCGCAGCCTGGGCAGCCAGCACAGGAATTGTATGTAACGCTAGAATTAAAGGTGATCGCGGACGTTGGACTGGTTGGATTTCCGAATGTAGGTAAATCAACCTTTTTATCGCGTGTAACGAATGCAAAACCAAAGATAGCAAATTATCATTTTACAACATTGAATCCGAATCTCGGAGTTGTGAATCTTTCAGATGGAGCCGGATTTGTCATTGCCGATATTCCGGGAATCATTGAGGGTGCAAGTGAAGGAGTGGGACTCGGCTTGCAGTTTTTACGTCATATTGAACGTACCAAGGTGTTACTTCATGTGGTGGATGGTGCTTCGGTTGAGGGAAGAGACCCGATCAATGATGTATATGCGATCATGGAAGAATTGAAGAAATATAATATTGAAATATCAAACCGCCCGATGGTGATTGCAGCCAACAAAATGGATGCAATGTCAGATATGGAAAAAGAAACGGTAATTGATATGCTAAGAGAAGAATTTGAACCAAAGGGTATAAAAGTATTCCCAATCTCTGCAGTATCCGGAGAAGGTGTAAAAGAACTTTTGTGGTATGTGTATGATCTGGTAAAACAGGCTCCGGAAGATATTGTTGAGTTTGAACAGGAGTATGTTCCGACCTTTGATGTCGATAATGAACCATATTCTGTTGAAAAAGCACCGGATGATCCGCATATCTTTATTGTGGAAGGTCCGAAGATTGAGAAAATGCTCGGTTATACCAATTTGGATTCGGAAAAAGGATTTGAATTCTTCCAGAGATTTATGAAGGAAAATGGTATTATTGACGAACTAAAAGCAAAAGGAATCGAAGAAGGCGATGTTGTCCGCATGTACTATTTGGAATTTGAGTATTATGAATAATATCATTGAAATATCAATATCAGATATTGGATTGGAATAGCAGGAAAGGCAGGATATATATTATGACTAGTAAGCAGCGCGCTTATTTAAAGGGATTGGCAATGACGATGGATCCAATCATTAACGTTGGCAAATCCAGTGTAACACCGGAATTGATCACTTCTGTTGATGAAGCGATTGAGAAAAGAGAGTTGATCAAGATCAGTGTTTTGAAAAATTGTTTAGATGATCCGAAGATTATTGCACAGACAATTGCAGAACGTACCAAATCACAGGTTGTACAGGTAATTGGAAAGAAAATTGTGTTATATCGGATGAATAAGAAGAAACCAAAGATTGAACTTCCTAAATAATTTACAATAATATAGTTATGTCAACTAACAGAGGGCGGATTGTTTATGTGTAAAATCGGAATCATGGGTGGTACATTTAATCCCATTCATAAAGGTCACATTCAAATTGCACAAAGTGCATATGAGCAGTATCATTTAGATGAAGTTTGGTTTATGCCCAATCATATTCCGGCATATAAAGATAATACCGAGATTGTTTCGGGGATAGATCGATATCATATGGTTGAAATGGCAATAGAGCCATATGCATATTTTAAGGCATCTGATTTTGAATTGAAGCAGGATGGGGCAACTTATACCTGTAATACGCTTGCACTGTTAAAGAAGAGATATCCACAACATGAATTCTATTTTATTATGGGTGCAGATTCTTTGATTCATTTTCTTCAATGGAAAGAACCGGGTCAATTAGTGAATTTAGCAACCTTTTTAGTGGCAGCGAGAGATGATGTGTCGAAGTCTCTGATTGTTGACCGGATGCACGCGATACAACATGAATTCAATCATGCTGCATTTTATGTGGTAGATTGCCCGATTATTCGTTGTTCTTCCAGTGAAATTCGCAAAAAACTGATGCAATCCGTAGTGGAAAAACAAGAATCAATAATGTCTTATCTTAATACATATCTTGATGAGGATGTACTTGCGTATATTAGACAAAAACAATTATATATCTAGCATAAAAGTGTAGTGGTTTCGTTGAAATTCACTACATTTTTTGTTATAATAAACCTTGTTTGATTTCATGTAATGGGAGATTATACGATGGATAGATTAGAGATGAGAGAGAAACTGAAGGAAAAGCTTCCTGCCAAACGGTTTGAACATTCTCTTGGTGTTGAGTATACTGCGGGAACAATGGCATTTATGTTTGGTGTGGACTATGATAAGGCTTTGATCGCGGGGCTTCTGCATGATTGTGCCAAATATGTTCCGAATGACAAGAAGATATCCAAATGTGAAAAGAGAGGTATTCCAATCTCGGAATGTGAATATAAGAATCCGGAGTTGTTGCATGCAAAGTTGTCTGCGGTGTATGCCAAAGAGAAATATGGTGTTACAGATCAGGAGATCTTATCCGCAATTACTTATCATACGACCGGACATCCGGCTATGACTACATTAGAGAAGATTGTATATATAGCTGATTTTATTGAACCGAATCGTTTGGTTTTACCTGAAATGGATCTGATCCGAAAAGAAGCATATACTGATTTGGATCAATGTTTGTTACATATATTGCATAATAGTATGCATTATTTGTGTAAAAAAGGAGCAGCGGTTGATCCGATCACAAAAGAGACATACGAATATTATTGCGCTTTAAGAAGAGAATAATATACAAAATATTGTTAGATGAAGGAGATATATATGAATAGTAATGAGATGGCCAAGATTGCAATAGCTGCATTAGATGATAAGAAAGCAAAAGATATCAAAGTCATTGATATATCGAATGTGTCTGTTATGGCAGATTATTTTATTATTGCAAGCGGAACGAATCGTAATCAGGTTCAGGCAATGGCAGATTGTGTAGAAGAAAAATTACATGAGCAGGGGATTCATCCGAGACAGGTTGAAGGATATCAGGCTGCTAATTGGATTTTGATGGATTTCAATGATATTATTGTGCATGTATTTAATGAGGAGGATCGTTTGTTCTATAATTTAGAGAAGATATGGATGGATGGAAAAGTGATTGCCATTGAGGATCTGTAAGTAGTTTAACGGTATAAGCAACATAGCTATGAGAGAAGTTCTGGGGGATATATGGATAGAGATTTATTGATTCGAAAGAATAATTTGGAAGTGAATAAGGTAGCAGCCAAATGCCTACGTATTACTATTTTGTTTTTAATTTCGCTGGGAATGTTTTCTGTGACAGACTACTATAATTATGATACACCGTCTGTTATTATTACATTTGCCGGGAGCATTATATTATTATTAATTCCGTCTGTGTTGGTCAATGTTATGCATTTAGAAAAGCAATGGATCAAATATTATGTGATCATGTGTATTTTATCCGTTGTATTTCTGCTGTCTACATTTATATCTTATAATTTTATTGTGTTAGTCATTCTTCCGCTTCTGATTGCAACATTGTATTGTGATCGAAAACTGATTGTAGCAACGACGCTGATTGATTGTATTTGCGTATTTATAACAATGGTCTTGCGGTATTATGTATTGGCAGGAGAGGTTTGTGTTGAATATGTTAGTTTTTCTGAAGCTCTGATTTATGGTGTTTTTTTAAGAATTGTATTGGTTTTGGTTACGACATTATTTGCTTATTATATTGTAGACCGGAATATGGTCATGCTTAATAAGACCATTGCCGCAAACCATGATCTGGTTCATAGCCAGGAAGAGTTGATATATGCGTTTGCGGAGATTTCCGAGAGCAAATCGAAAGTAACCGGTGATCATATACGCCGTGTTGCTGAATACATGCGTGTATTAGGCGAGGCATCCGGATTCACTACGGATTATGTTGACAAATTATCTGTTGCAGCCATGATGCATGATATTGGTAAGTTGATGATACCGGAAGAGATATTAGACAAGCCGGACAAGTTAACGGACGAAGAATATGCAATTATGAAGAATCATGTTTTGTATGGGGAAGCACTTCTTGCAAAATGTCCGGGAGACATTATGAAGATTGCTAAGACCATTGCGTTAGAACATCATGAACGCTGGGATGGTTCCGGATATCTGGGAATGAAGGGAGAAGATATATCATATATTAGCCGTTTGATGGCAGTATGTGATGTGTTTGATGCTTTGACATCACAGCGATACTACAAGGAAGGATGGTCACTGGAAGATACTTATAATGAGATTGTGCGACAGAGTGGAACGCAGTTTGACCCGGATGTTGTTAAGCTTTTTATAGATAATTTTGATAAGTTCAAACAAATTCTAAAATCAATGCCGGATCATGAAATTTATTAGATGTATATTTGCGTGGGAGGATGAATATGGTTTCTGTAATGAATGAATATGTGAATAAAATACATTTAACAGCGGGTGATGTTACAAAAGGAATCTTGAATACGGCATTACAGGATCTGGATGATATTGAAAGACATAATATATTAGTCAAATCGAATCGATATATTGTGGATATTAAATTAAAACAATATTCTGTTGAAAAAGCTGTGACAATTATGAATTATTTTATGGAACAGACAAGATATCATTATTCTGCATATTTTATCCGGTTCAATGAAGGCAATATGGTGCGGTATCGATATGCTACCTGTAAGGAAGATAGAGAAGGATTCTATTGTGACGTTATTATTGCATAAGAATCTTAGAATAATATATAACACAATGTGTTGTTACTATATCGAATAGATAGAATTACCTGGTATGACGATCCCAAGAGGGGAGAAATACCAGGTAATTTTTATATTGATAAAATGTTATTGGTTAGAATGTTCGGAAAAGACCGATTACTTTTCCAAGAATAGAAACATTATTCACGATAATTGGATCCATATAGTCATTCTCAGGTTGAAGACGATAATGACCATCTTCTTTGAAGAAACGCTTCACAGTTGCACTGTCATCTACTAAGGCAACGACAATCTCGCTATTCCGGGCTGTAGGCTGTTCCTCGACTAAAATTAAATCTCCGTCAAAGATGCCGGCATTGATCATGCTCTCGCCCTTAACTTTTAGCATGAATGTTGTCTTGTTATGTAAATATTCCGGTGGAACAGGAAAATATCCATCGATATTCTCTACCGCTAAAATCGGTTCACCGGCGGTTACCTGACCAACAATCGGAACATTCACTAACTCACGTCGGGATAAACCGAACGAATCATCTAAAATCTCAATTGTACGTGGCTTTGTTGGATCGCGACGAATATATCCATTCTTTTCTAATGTCTCTAAATGGGAATGGACAGAAGAGGTAGACTTTAACCTGACTGCTTCGCATATCTCTCGAACAGAAGGCGGATATCCTTTCTGTAATATATTCTCCTTAATATAATCTAATATCTCTTGTTGCTTGGAACTGATCTTACCCGGCATAAAAAACCTCCTTAAAAATGGTGCTATATCGGTATGTAAAGTATTAATCCTTATATACCAATACATATAATTCAAAAACATATAATACTGATATATATAATACCATAAATAATTGAAAAAAGCAAACATATATTCCGAACGAATATTCCGAACATATTTTCGAAAATGTATTGACAAACGAACACCTGTTTGATAGAATACAGAAAACGAACAAATATTCGAATTGGACAAAGGAGAAGAAAAGATATGAGAGCAGATAATACGCATGTTAGAAGATCAAATCACAAGAGAGTTCACAATAATAATATTATGTTAATGTTTGGATTTATTTTGATTCTTACATTTACTTTTATCGGGGGAAGACAATTTGTACATGCAAATGAGAGTGTAGAATATGAGAAGAGTTTTCAGGCGATTGAGATCCAACCTGGGGACACATTGACATCAATTGCAGAAGAGTATGCAACCTCTGAGGCAGTTTATCAGGATTATATGGACGAAGTAATAGAGATCAATCAATTAAAGGATGATCAGATACATGCCGGGTGTTATCTGATGGTTCCTGTTTATTCTGCAGTTTCTTCAAAGTAATGTAGAAGAGCGCTATTTAGATTTTTTTGCAGATCCGGATATTTTAGCTTGGTTTCCTGCAAGAATTCTTTTATTTCCTGACGCTTGGTGTATCCGTCAGCCGGGCATGGATTGTGTAGAACGGGTATATTATTTTTATATGCGAATCCTTTAATTTCTTTTTCATCTATGAACAACATAGGACGGATAAGCGTTAAACCTGTACGATCAAGATGCGTTACCGGAGGGAAACAATAGTAATGTCCTTCAAAGAATAATGACATAATACTTGTTTCAATGAAATCATTTTTATGATGTGCATATGCAATTTTGTTGCAGCCAACGGATAATGCATATTCATTTAATGCACCTTTTCGCATCTTGGCACATAAGGAGCAAGGATTCTTTTCTTTGCGTTCCTTGAATATGATCGGATAGATTTGTGTTTGGATTGTATGAAATGGCACCTGCAACGATGCGCAGTATTGTTCCATAACCGGAATAACCTGTTTGGCATTTGAGTCTATTCCAAGATCTACATATATGGCAACGAGGTCGAATTTTTCAGGATAGAATGCCTGTAATTTTTTTAATCCATATAGCATGGTCATACTGTCTTTTCCGCCGGATAGACCCACAGCGATAACATCACCGGATTGTATCATATTATATTGTTGTATACATTGTCTAAGATAACTTAATAATTTTTGTGTATCCATAGAAATTTAAGTTTCCTTTCCATAATGAATTTCCTTTTTAATCATACAGTATAGTATATCATACTTGTTAGTCATACGATAGAGAGTTTTGCAGTTTAGATAAAAAGCATTGACAATGAGAAAAGGGTGTCGTAATATTATATCAATGAAATTAAACTATTCGCAAAACACAGGTTTAACGAAAAAGGAGAGCTTTTATTATGGCAGAACAAACTTATCATCAGGAGGAAGCAATTCACAATGTACTTTTAATGCGTGATGTATTAAGCGAATTACCGAAATATGTATCTACATACTTCCGTGCAATTGAATATTCAAAGGCTCCACGCACACGTTTAGGCTACGCACGTGATCTTAAGACTTTTTTTGAATTCCTTATTTCCTCTAATCCCTCTTTAAAGAATCAAGAAATGAAAGATATTCCTCTTTCTGTAATTGACCAGATTGAATCTGAAGACATTGAGGAATATATGGATTACCTCAAGGTTTATATAAAAGACGGTCATCAATATACAAATAATGAGCGGGCTTTAAAACGCAAATTAACAGCGTTAAGGATGTTTTTTGCATATCTATATAAGAATGGTCATATTGATTCCAACCCGGCTCTATTAGTTGATATGCCAAAGATTCACGATAAGGCGATTGTCCGGATGGAAACCAATGAGGTAGCTCAATTTCTGGATAATGTTGAGTACGGTAACAAATTAACCAACCATCAACAAGCATATCATGAAAAAAACAAGAAACGAGATTTGGCATTGCTAACTTTGATGCTTGGAACCGGTATCCGGGTATCTGAATGTGTTGGTCTGGATATCAATGATGTTGATTTTGATTATGACCGAATCAAGGTAGTTCGAAAAGGCGGTTATGAATCATATGTGTATTTTGGTGAAGAAGCACGCGAGGCGTTAATTCCTTATTTGAAAGAAAGAAAAGGTATTGTACCACGGGAAGGTCATGAAAATGCACTATTCCTTAGTTCACAGAGGAAAAGAATAACTGTTCGGTCTGTTGAGAATATGGTCAAGAAGTATGCAGCCATTACAACTCCATCAAAGAAAATCACCCCGCATAAGCTCAGAAGTACCTATGGTACGGCTTTATATCAACAGACATCAGATATCTATTTGGTTGCAGATGTTTTGGGACATAAAGATGTGAATACAACGAAAAAGCATTACGCAGATATTGATGATTGGCAACGTATGAAAGCAAAAGATGCTGTTACACTGCGTGAAAAGAATAATAAAAATTAATCGTTCTATCAATAAAGATCTACTCAAGATGTATTGGGTAGATCTTTATTTATCATTTGATCTTAATTTATCTAATAGCTTTTGAAAATAATCAGGTAATTCCGAATCGAATTCAACGTATTGGTTGGTATCGGGATGAATAAATCCTAATGTCTTAGCATGTAAGGTTTGACCTTCTAACCCCTTTATTTTAGGATTCTTGGGCCCATACACATCATCACCTAACAATGGATGCCCGATAGATGCCATGTGCACGCGTATTTGATGTGTGCGGCCGGTTTCTAATGTGCATTCAATATAGGAATAATTATGAAATTGTTCCAGTACACGGTAATGAGTTATGGCATCTCTTCCATTCTTATGGTTAATCGCCATTTTTTTGCGATCAATCGGATGACGTCCGATTGGTGCATGAATAGTTCCCTCCGGCTCTTTGAATGTTCCATAGCATATTGCATGATATTTACGGGTAATGCTATGTTCTTTTAACTGTTCAGCAAGGATTTTATGTGCATGATCATTTTTACATATAACCAGGATTCCGGTTGTATTCTGATCAATCCGATGTACAATGCCCGGGCGTTTTACTCCGTTGATTGAGGATAAAGAATCGCTGCAGTGATATAACAAAGCATTAACCAATGTTCCCGATTCGTGACCTGCTGCGGGATGCACCACCATATGTTTTGGCTTATTGATTATAATAATGGAATCATCTTCGTACACAATATCAAGTGGAATATCTTCCGCAATCACATCTAATTCCTTTGGTTCTTCTGCATATATATATATCAAATCGCCAACCTTGCATTTGTAATTGGCTTTACAGTCTTTGTTGTTTACTTTGATCATATTGTTCTGAATCAATTGCTGAATATATGATCGGGATAATTCAGATATTTGTGTATTAATATATTTATCAATACGTTCCGGGGCTACGTCGGGATATTCTAATGTATATTCCATGTATTATTCACTCCTATTATCGTTTGAAGTTGTAGAGGATATCTTCTTATTATTGAAAGAAAAAATATTCTCAAAATCATCTTCTTTGTATTTAAATAAGATTAGAATAAGTAATAAGATAAAACCAACGGTAACATAACAATCCGCTACATTAAATACCGGAAAATCAATCAGTTTAAAATAAAAGAAATCAATTACATATTGAAATCGTACACGATCGATAAAATTACCAACTGCACCGGATAATATCAGAACCAATAAAATCCGAAGATCCTTATATTGATTCAAGGCAAGACAGCGGATATAGATCATAATACCAAGTATCAGTACAATGACAGTACAGATATAGAATAAGATCTGTTTGTTTTGAAACATTCCCCATGCGGCACCGGCATTGCGGATATAATGGATCTCAAAAATCCCTGGGAATACTTCAATGGAATCATATAATGCCATCTTTTTATCAATAAGATATTTGGTAAGCTGGTCAATACCAATCAGCATAATAAATGAAAGGATTGCAGACAAAAGCTTGCCTGCAATCTTTGTATTTGTTTTTTGATTATAAGAAATTAAATCCTGCATCGTTATCGTCTTCACTTCCGATTAAATTTGATTCATTAATCTTGTCTTCTACATCACCGGTTAATACATCTTCATCTTCAGAAGAAGAATTGTCTTTTTCATGGAATGGATCAAGATTCAATGAGGTGTTCCCTGAAATGGTTGGAATCTCTTCTTCTTCGTCATTTCCGACAACAAAGTCAAATCCGTCATTATAATTATCTTCGGAGTCTAACATATTGGATTCGTTCACCTTATCTTCTACTTCTCCGGAATAAGTTTCATCTTCTGAATCATCCGGAGTATTCATAACAGGAGAAGGGGAAACAGGCTGTGGAGCCGGTTCTTCATCCATAAAATCAAATCCATCACCATAATTATCTTCGGAATCTAACATTGTAGATTCATCAATCTTATCTTCTACCTCTCCGCTAACCGGTTCATCTGAGAAGAAAACAGAGGAATCCGTTGTTTGGTCAGATGTTGTATTGTCTTCAACAAAATCGAATCCATCGCTATAATTGTCTTCAGAATCTAACATATTAGATTCATTTACTTTATCTTCTACTTCACCACTTACACTTGTTTCTTCATAAGGAGTATCTGTGTATGTATGCTCGTTTGTAGACGGAGTTGTATGGAAAACAGGTTCTTTTTCCTCTGCCGGAATAGCTGATTCCGGTGCAGCCTTTGATGTTACAGATGATTTTATAGTTGTGGCTTGAGTAGATGCTGACTGCACAGGAGTTGTCTGAGCAGTATGCATGGTGGTTTGTTCTGTTGTTGAATCTGCTGCCGGTGTGTTGGCAACAGGTGTCGTTTGAACCGGAGTACGTTTCACACGATGTGCACCCGGGTTGTCCTGCTTCATATTCAGACCAGATTTGCCGGAATCTGTTTTTGTAGATTTCTTCTTTGTCTGATTTCCGTTATATGCACCACCGGTTTGGCGACTAAAACGGCCACCACCATTCATGGCATCCGCAAATGGATCCATGTTCAATGTGCCACGATCATACGCAGGATCCTGATTGGTTCGTTCAAAACCAGAATTGTTGCTGCCGGTGTAACCACCACCAAGACCGGAACCTAAACCGCCTTCTGAACCAAGTCCACCACCGGAAAAATTGCCAAATCCCGAATTGTTAAATCCGTCAGGCTCAAAATCATCTCCGAGGTCAATATCGATCATCTCGCCATCCATCATTTTTAACTGAGATTCCAATACATGTGTAAACTGTTCTTTGAACTTTTTCTGTTGTTGTTGTAACCGGAAAATCTCATTCTTTGTATCAATCAATTCCTGCTTAGCATCTTCTAAGATGCTTTCTGCTTTTTTCTCTGCTTCTGTAGTGATAAGTCTTGCTTTATCGTTAGCAGCATTGACTGTCTCTTCAGCTGTTTTTTCGGATAGTGTCAATGCCTTTTGCATAGAATCTTCTACCGACTTGTAATGCTGGAGACTTTCATTCAAGGTAGTTACTTTGTCATTTAATTCTACATTTGAACGATATAGCTGCTCATAATCAGAGGATAGTTCATGCATAAAGGCTTCAACATCTCTTTTGTCAAACCCAATACCGCCTTTAAATACTTTATTCTGTATATCTACTGGTGTTAACATCCAAATCTCCTCCTACCCAATACAATATTCCCATAATATGATAAATTAAAATGCAGCTAATTCTGGAGAAAGAGTTGACTCATTCAGTATCTCATCACGTAAATCTCCGGTTACATCTACATTCATTGGCGCTGCAATGAATATATTAGCTGAAATTGCCTGTAATGAACCATCTAACGCATAACATGCACCACCAATAAAATCAATGATACGTTGTGCAGCGTGTACTTCAATTCCTTCCATGTTGATAACGATCATTTTACCTTCTTTTAAATAATCGGTTACTTTCTGAGCTTCATTAAATTCCTGTGGTTTGATTACGAACACTTGACTGCTACTCCTATTATTATTACGACTGTTAATAGATACTAATTTGCTTGGACTGGATGTTTTAGGTTTTGGTTTCTTCTTTGGTGCATAGTCCTCTTCAAATTCATCATCGTAGTATGACTTAGATGGCTTCTCTTTTACTCTTTTCTTCGGAGGCTCGTAATATTCATCATCCTCTTCTTCATCAAATAAATCATCATCGAAATCTTCTTCGTCATCTGAGAGTTTAAGAAAATCCATAAATTTACTCATTCCGCTTTTTGCCATGATTAATCTCCTTTAAATATTGTAGTTACGGGCTCCGAATATTGCTGTTCCTACCCGCACCATTGTTGCTCCCTCTTCTATTGCAACTTTGTAATCATTTGTCATGCCCATTGATAAGACATTCATATCAATATTATCAATGTTTTTTGAAGTTATGTCAAGTGATAATTGTTTCAATGTTCGGAAATACTTTCGATTATCTTCCGGATCATCGACAAATGGTGCAATTGTCATTAAGCCGTTTACATGTAGATTAGGCATTGTTGAAATCTCTTGAATAAATGGTATTACATCCTCTGTATGAAGACCAAATTTGCTATCCTCCTCTGCAACATTAACTTCAATTAAGATTTGTGCGATTACCTGCTTCTTAGCCGCTTCCTTTTGTATTGTCTGAGCCAGTTTCAGGGAATCAACAGAATGGATAAGACAGGCTTTATCAACAATATATTTAACTTTGTTTGTTTGTAAATGTCCAATCAGATGGAAACGAACCGGTTGGGAAACATGTTCGTATTTATCACATAATTCCTGTACCTTGTTTTCTCCAAAATCTTCAACGCCGATTTCAATTAACTCCTCGATATTTTCGAGAGGTTTGGTCTTGCTGACAGCGATCAGAGTGATCTCTTTGGGATCACGCCCACAGGCTTTTGCAGTTTCTTCTACTTGTTGTTTAACATAGTTGTAATTTTCTTTAACCAATGGAAACACCTCTTTATTTGATAATTTGATTTTCTTTTACTAAGGATTGATCTAATATAATTCGATCATACCAGGCAATGCTGTATGGAACTTCCGGTTTGACGATCGTGTACTCATCATCCTGATACAACACATCAATATAACGGAATGTTGCAATACCCTGGTTTACACAAAATACACCTTGGAGCTCTGCTTTTTCGGCAGTATTTAATGCAAGCGTATCATTGTTTTGTGTATTTACCAAGACATCATTTTGACCAAAATCATTCGGATCAACATAACAATATTCATCATCCGTTTTGTAAATATCCGGTGAAACCTGCTTCAGAGTAACTTCGCCTTTATCGTCTAATACCTTAATGTTCAATAAATTATTACTTGTCGAATCCGAACCCTGGGATAAGTAGTCAATTGGTATCTTATAGACAGATTTCTTGGTAATGGATGTGTTTGGTATTTTCAATCCGTTATTCTGATCCTGAATGATTACGATATCAATAAAACGGTCATTGATATAATTCACCATCTGTTGATTCAGAGAAATAATAATAAAATTCTTATTATCCTGTTTGGTCAATTCAAAATTACATGTGATATTCTTGGAACTGTTATGAATATTCACTGTTACGGTATCCTGATCAGACAATTCCTTAACCTGTTTGTCAGACAATTCAGCAATTAAATACCAGTTTTCAGAGGTGATCAATTTGTATACCGGATCACCGGAATTAATGATCTCACCGGTCTTTAGTGTTGCTTTTTTGTAATTAGATTTGTTGATATCAGACGCTTTGAAATTATGAATATCAAAATTTTCATAACCATCTTTGTAATAGGTTATAATACCGGAATCTGTTGTTGTTACTTTTTTATAAGTGGAAATGTCGGTTGAGGAATCATCTAATGAAGTTAATTGTTCAATCATTGCTTCATTGGTTAATTCCAAAACAGCATTCTCAATATCATAGTGAAAATTATACACATCGGAAAATGAGGCATAATTAAAATAATTCTCAAAGTTCGATATACGTGTACGTATTTCGCTCAATCCTTCATTGGTCAGTTCAAACGCATCAGAATCTGCATCTTTGATCTTCTCATAGATGCTTCCTGTTTCATCAATTGTATAAACAGTCTTGTTCTTGCCAATCTTCTCTCCGTCTCGTACATAATAGCTGACATATCCGGAACTCGTTGCATTTACAAGTTCTTCCTGACGTACAATTAAAGCAGTTGCACTGATATTCGTATCAATATAACTGTTCTGTACCTCATATATAGAAAGAGATTCTTTCTGTAAAGATATTAAAATACGGATAATTATGTAAAAGAAAATAATGGCAAATATAATAGTTCCAATATTCATTCGAAATTCATTACTCGGTTTACGGGAATGATAGCCACTCAAAATGAAACACCTCCATAGATTACATCTATTTATTGTACCATTTTTTGAAAATATCTACAATATCTATGTATAATTTTTATTATTAAATCAAAAAATATTAGTATTCAAATGTATGGTTGCATACAGAAAGGAGATTTGAATATGAAGGCATTAGATTATACGGTATTGACCATTGTTTTGATTGGTGCCATTAACTGGGGTTTGATTGGATTTTTTGATTTCGATCTGGTAAGTACACTCTTTGGACAAATGTCAATTCTTACACGGATTATATATGCAGTTGTAGGAATCGGTGGACTATATGCCATTTCCTATTACGGGCGTATGAATAGCGAGATCTAATAAAATATTAGAAATACAAATGAGAAAGCCCGTCCGGTATGCATGATTCAGATTGGGCGGGCTTGATTCTAAGATTATAATGCAATTGTTACTAAATCCTGTAAATCTTTTGTCAGGTCTGATTTCTGTTTAGAAATACCTAACATAAACTCGATCTCAAATTTGTCCGATATAACAGATAATTCTTTGATCAGTTTGTCAGCTTCTTCTACTGTACTGATACATGCAATTGACATAAAATTATCTAAGAACATTTTATCAAGATCATGATCCTGTGATGCAACTCCATAAATAAAACCTAAAAACATATCTGCAGAATGAATATTATATTCTGTAACATTAATTAATCTGACACGATTACTTAACTCATACATATGTTTGTTGTTGATATCGAGATATACGATGTTACCACCGGTAACCTTGATGTCATTATTTGCTTTTGCCATAAGCATTTTTGTTTTCCCTTTTCCTTTTTCACCTGCAACGATTTCTATCATGTTATTGCCTCCTAAGTATTAGTATATTTGTTTCAGCATGTCGTTGACATTCTGATATAGGGTTTCATGGTCTTTTGCATTCGATACAAGACAAATGTATTCTTCATTAGTTTCATCATTGACAAACTCTAAAATAATACAACTACCGGCTTTCTCTGTTGTTCCGGTCTTCCATCCAGTAATGTGATATCCTGTTGGCATCTCAACGGAATTAGACAGGAACGCGTTTGTCGGAGTAAGTTCTGTTGTAATCTTTTCAGAGTCCTTGTACATTGTTAAAACGTAGGAGCTGCTGCTGTCAATCTGTACAAGTGTATCATATTTCAGAAATTCTTTAAAGATCAGATATAGATCATATGGTGTTGTGTAATGATTATTATCATGCAAACCATGTGGGTTCACAAAATGAGAATTAGTTGCACCAAGTTCCTGTGCTTTTTTGTTCATCAAATCTACAAAATCACTTACAGAACCGGATACATAGCGTGCTAACGCAATGGCACAGTCATTGTAGGATGAGATTAGTAAACCATGTAATAATTCATTCACGGTTATATAGTCTCCCGGTTCTAAACCTAATGCAGTAACATTTGCCTCGTTGAATTCAATTTCTTTTCGAATCACAACGGTATCATTTAATGAAATTTGTCCGCTGTTTACGGCATCCATCACAACTACGGCAGTCAATATTTTTGTCATACTGGCCGGATAGATCTGTTTGTGTGGATTCACAGCACATACAACTGAATTCTTTGTCTGATTGATCAATAAGCCGGCTTCATATTCAAAGTCCGCATCATCATATACATATGCATCATATGGAATTACAACATTATTGCTTGCTAATCCGGCGGGGCGGACAATTGGTAAGTTCGATGCCGTATTAACGTGAAGGGGTTGTTCTTTGGGATATGCATTCATACTGCAACCACTTAGCAAAGAACAACACAATAAAGCAATAATGCCTATATGAATTATCTTATTGTTATTATTTGAACATTTCACGCCAATCTAAGTCTCCTCGGTCTAATGCTTTTACAAGCAATTCAGCGGTTGCCAAATTGGTTGCCAATGGGATGTTATGTACATCACATAACATAAAAATATTGTTGATATCCGGTTCGTGAGACTTTGGGGATTGAGGGTCTCTCAAAAAAATAACCATATCAATATCATTATGTTCAATCTCTGAACCTAATTGCTGCTCTCCACCCAAATGTCCGGCTAAGTATTTGTGAACCGTTAAATTAGTAACTTCTTCCACTAAACGTCCGGTAGTACCGGTAGCGTATAGTTCATGCTTGCTTAGAATTCCTCTATACGCAATGCAGAAATTCTGCATTAGTTTCTTTTTTGCATCATGTGCGATTAACCCAATATTCATTCAGAAACCCCTCCAAGTTATTCTAGTATTTTCTACGTTGCAACGACACATTCATCACCAATCCCATTCCGGCACATGAACTTACTAAAGAAGAAAGTCCGTAACTTATGAACGGAAGAGGGATTCCTGTATTTGGTAATAACGAGGTCGCTACGCCGATATTTAAAAATGTTTGAATGCCGATCAGGGTCGCGACACCTGTTGCAATAAACATTCCATTATTATCACTTGCCTTTCTCGCTGTCTTTATACATTGTACCACAATTAACCCCAATATTACAATAATAAGTGTACTTCCAACGAAACCTAATTCTTCACCTACAACAGAAAAAATAAAGTCTGTTTGCTGTTCAGATATTAAATTGGCATCTTTTACAGTAGCCAATGTGGAGCTATTCAATCCTTTCCCGAATAATTGTCCGGATCCGATTGCCATAACGGAATTATCCTGCTGGTACTGTGTTGTAGAGGCATATTCATCCGGATACAGAAAGGATAAGATTCTTTCCTGCTGATAATCTTTTAAGAATATAGGATCCGGCTGCTTAACATACCATACAAAACTTCCTGCTAATGGGATCAGGCAAAGTAGACCAATTCCGATAATTTTGTAACTTAATCCGGCTACAAACAGCATGATAAACAGAATGGCAAATACATCTATTGTTGTTGACAGATCCGGTTCTAACGCAATGAGAATTAACGGAACAGCACAAAGAACAGCATATTGGATCAATGTTTTTACGGTATTGATCGTATCCTTGTGCTCCGATAGAAAATGTGCTGCGCATATGATCAATATGATCTTTGCAAATTCGGAAGGCTGTACCGTGATCAGATCCTGAGAGCCAAGCCAACGTTTTGCACCATTTGCGGAGGTACCGAATAGAAAAACTGCCGACAGCATTACCAAATTCAATCCGTATAATAATAAATAAAATTTACTGATGAATTTGTAATCAATTAAAGAAAGTGTTATCAAACCAATAATACAGAGTATCAAACCGAGCAATTGTTTCTTGAAATAGGAACTGTCTGCACTGTTTATCATAAGTGTGCCAAATACACTTGCAATCAGAACAAATGCTAATAATTTGAAATTGTAATTGCGTAATCGATAATTATCTAACATTGTAAACACCTACTATTTGACAGATTTTGATTTCATATCTTTGATTGGAATGTTTGCATATAATGCAGGAACTGTTCCGTGTCCGCCTTCAGATTCGGTCTGCGTAATCTGAATATCCAAGCCGCTTGCATCAATCTCCATATAACGTGAGATAACTTCTATAATATCATTTTTGATCTGTTCCATAATATCCGGTGAACAGTTTGCACGATCCGAAACGAGTAAAAGTTTTAACCGGTCTTTTGCATAATCACTTGATGACTTTTTCTTTGTAAATAAATCAAATAATCCCATACCGTTCACTCCTATCTATCATTTTTCTTGAAGAATCTGGAAAGCTTTTTGAAAAATCCAGATTCACTTAAATCTAAGAAATCTACATCTTCGCCTAAAATTCGTTTACAGATATTAAAATATGCTCGTCCGGCAAGAGAATTATCACCAACTAAAGGTTGTCCCTGATTAGTAGAAATGACAATATTCTCATCATCCGGAACGGCTCCGATCAGATCAATTGCAAGGATCTCAACGACATCTTCGATTGACATCATCTCTCCACGTTTTACCATATCCATACGAATACGGTTTACAATGAGATCGATCTTCTTGATCTCATTTGCTTCAAGAAGACCAATGATTCGATCGGCATCACGAATTGCAGATACTTCCGGTGTGGTAACGATCAATGCACGGTCTGCTGCTGCTATTGCATTCTTGAAGCCTTGTTCAATACCTGCAGGGCAGTCTAATATGATGTAATCGAACTCTTTTTTGAGTTCTTCAACCAGTTTCTTCATTTGCTCCGGCGTTACAGATGTCTTATCCTTTGTCTGTGCAGAAGGTAACAGGAAAAGATTTGGATATGTCTTATCCTTGATCAGTGCCTGCTTATATCGGCATGTTCCTTCTACAACATCAACCAGATTATATACGATACGGTTCTCCAGTCCCATAACGACATCTAAGTTACGAAGTCCGATATCGGTATCAATCAATACAACTTTTTTGTCTAATTTGGCTAATCCGGTACCAACATTTGCGGTAGTTGTTGTCTTTCCAACACCGCCTTTTCCAGATGTTATTACAATTACTTCACTCATACGTTATCCTCCATTAACATAAATTCATTATTTGTATATTGTATCTAAAATGCCATATGATTTTAAGGAATTTTCTTAAAAATCAAGGTATTATTTGATATCATAAATTGCAGATTTGGTAACCGGCTCCATACAGATCTGATGATTCCGGATCATTGCAATCATTGGTTCTTTTTTCTTCTTGAGGTGACTCTTATTGTCTGAACAACGGGCAATTACATCAGCAATCTGGATCTGAATAGGATCCATAACCAACGCCATCACAAATGCGTCCGGATTATTATTGCATCCTGCCGTAGCGGTTCCTTTTAAGGCTCCAATCACAACAATATTACCACCCGATGTAACATGAGCACCGGGATTCACATCCCCAATAATCACTACCGATTCCTTGGAATCCAAATCCTGTCCGGAACGGAGTGTTCCTTTGTAGAACAATCCGTTACTGTCATTCTTATCATTGCTGTTTTTTGAGGTAGCATCGGCTGCATGTATATCATTATTATGAATCGTTCCAAAGATTCCGGATACTTCTACGGGTTCCTTTTCCTCTTCTGACTCCGATTCCTGTGCAGTCTGGATAATGTCAAAAAATGTGGTCTCTAAATCACTGTTTTCCTCCATAACATATTGTATATTGAGGCGTGAACATTCTTTGATCACCGTTAATACCTGATCAAGTTCTTCATTCGAAAGCTCACGGCCTTCAAATGAAACTGCCAATTGTTTGTCGCTGTCAAAGAATTCTTCGGCATCTTCTAAGCGGTGTTCTAAATCCGTTAACAATTGTGAAAACGCAATATCTTTATCAAATACAATCGAAATACCATATCGGTTGCCTTTGATTATGACTGTATTTTTCATAAAATAATCACCTCGATTTCTGCAATTTCACATATTTGTAAACTGTATTATTGGTTAAATGAATTAATCTGACATATTAACATTACCGGTCATGGAAGCACCTTCTAGTTTGTCCGGATCAAAATAATATGCATATATAAATCCTGCTAATTCTTCGGCATTACCAGAAGAATATCCATATGGGATTACCGAAGTTACGGAAATCTCCGGTCTGTTAAATGGTGCATATGATACAAATAACGCATGCGCAGGACGTGCTAAATTCTCTTCGGCAGTACCTGTCTTCCCTGCCACATCAACATCAATCTGGTTAATCAGCATATCCTCATCGGTATGTTCTTTTACTACCCGGCGCATACCGTTATGAACAGTATTCCATAATCCGGAAGAAATATCAACTTTACCATGAACATTATGCGGATTCTCATAGGTTGTTTTTCCGTCTTTATCAGTTATTTTTTTAATAATACTCAGATCATAGCATGTTCCGCTTGTCGCGATTGTTGTCACATAACGTGAAAGCTGGGTTGGTGTATAAGCATTGGTACCCTGACCGATAGCGCTTCGTACAGCCGATTCATCGGAAACTTTCGGCTCAATCTCATCCAATTCAATGCCGGATGTGGTGTCAAGTCCGAACAACGAAGCATATTTGGATAATTTGGAAAGTCCAACGGAGTCAGAGTAATTATCTTCTCCGCCAGCTAATCTATAACCAACTTCGTAGAAGAAGTAGTTACAAGATACTTCCAAAGCTTTTTCAATATCGATCAATCCGTGTTTGTCCGGATAATACCAGCATTTGGCAGGAGGATCAATCTTGGTAAAGATACCTTCTGCATCAATCTTCGTATCCAGATCAATTGCCCCCTCTTCTACACCGGCAATAGTTGTAAGCATCTTATAAGTAGATCCGGGAGCCGTTCTTTGCTGTGTTGCACGGTTATAGAGCGGATTGGTCTTGTCGGATACTAGTTTGGCATAATAGTCCGGGTCGACAGAATTCGTTAACAGATTGTTGTCATAACTTGGATAACTGACCATTGCCAATAATTCACCGGAATTGGTATCGGTTACAATTACAGACCCTTCACACGGATCCAATGCAAGCTGTGCGGGCGTAATCTCCAAATTGTTGATCTTTCTGCGGATGAATTTGTAATCGGATAATTTGCCGGAAATAAAGTCTGTATAATCTTTGTCGGTTTCTTTATCCAATACGCCCTGCTCAAATAAAATATGAATAATCTGGTCACCACTTACACGATTGGATTTTATCATGTATTTCATGACTAATTTGTCGAATTCTGTATCATCAGAGAGAACATTCTCCAAATAATCAACCATTGCATTATATACTTCTTCGGAATCGTAATAATCGCTGGATAATTCAAAAGATGAAATATCGATCGCACCCTGGTTGATCGCGTATTTCAAAAACGTACCTAACGATATATTACCGGCAGTATATTCCTTGTATGTCTCGTCTGTGTTTTCGATCTTCTTGGTATCATATATGCCGTTATCGGACAGTATCTTATAAATGTATTCCATATAAGAAGTATATTCATTATCCAATGTGTTCATGGCAGTTGTCTCAGTAGTCAGAATGCTGCGTATACGTGATAAAACATACTCGCGTGTGGAATCCAACGTATTATTGACTGTTGTCTCATAAGAGCCGGCTTTTTTGGATGCTAAATGTGATATATCCAACGCATTATTGTCAAATAGTGCATAATATACATTCGCAATTGGAATCCGTTTGTCGTGAATATCCTCTTCGTCTACTTTCTCATCTGTAATCTTCGTAAGTAATACGCTTGCAATCTCCTTTTCGAGCGTATCATAACAATACTTTTGAAGATCCGAATCAATTGTCAAATGAATATCTTCACCTGCTACCGAATCCTGTTGGTCGGTACGTTCGATGATCTTTCCGAGGTTATCTACATAGATCTCCTGAACACCGTTCACACCGCGAAGTGTACTCTCGTATTTCTGCTCTAAACCGGTCTTACCGATCATATCATTATTGCTATATTTGTTCTTATCAGAAAGATTGGCGTTATATTCCTTCATCTCGTCAGTCGATATTGCACCGATATATCCAATGATATGTGCAAAATACTTGGAATCGTTATAGACACGGATCGAATCCACTACGACATTGATTCCCATAAGATCGGAACTACATTCATTCAATTCTGCCACACTTTCGTCACTCACATCCATTGCGATCGTCACAGCCATATATTGTTGGAAACGATTGAGCCATAATGCATAACGGACTCCCATAATCTTCAATGCCTCGTCCGGAGCATAATCAGATGATATATCAAATTGCTTTTCAGATGCCAGATAATTGTAGACATCCTGCGCAGAGGCTTTCTTTTCCTTATCCGTTAGTTTGTCGGAAGATGTCTCACCATATACTTCGGCGAGAAAACGCAAACGTTCCGAATCGGAATCTGTTGTAAATTGTGGTGTTCCGTTTTTTAACCGTATCGGGAAATCCACGCATAAACTGTCACCATTCTTTTCAAGAATCTCGATCGTTCTTGCGACTACAGAATTCTTGAGTTCATTCTCACTGACATCATTATCCGAAGCAACTTCTGATAATTGATTGCTGTTTTCAAATGTGACAGAATATGCTAATTGATTATACGCAAGAAGTTTGCCGTTACAATCAAAAATATTGCCACGGGATGCTTCTACGGTAAGCGTTTTTTTGGATTTGTATGTGAAATTATTCAGATGCTCAGATCCTTCAATGATCTGCAGACGGAATAATCGTCCGATCAGCATAGCAAATAATACGAAAATCACAACAGAAACAATAAATAATCTGTGGGATATATATTCGACAATATATTCTTTCAGTGCATGCAATAATTCGCGTATCATCATAATTGTTCAGCCTCTTTCACCCGTTTTAATCGTAAATTGATACGAACTAAAATCTTATAGAAAAATAAAGTAATCAATATCGTGTAAATCATTTCCGGCAGCATGACATCCTTCAAATACCCGAGAAAATCAAGACGGTTTCTCATAAGGAAGAATACAACATAAATAATAATGTTATAAATAAAATCATTTAAAGTAATCATAATCATAGGAAGAAGAACATCTTCCACATAATAGATTCGATGAAAAAAACCATTACCATAACCTAAAGTCATATAGATAAATGCATATGGACCTAAAACACTTCCGAAAAAGATGTCTATTAATAACCCTGAAAAGAAACCTACCAATAAGCCTTCGCGGCGACCACGCATCAAGCCAAATGACATGGTTACAATTAATAATAAATTAGGAACCACACCTGCTAGTTCAATATAATGAAAAACAGTACATTGTAATAAAAAGCATATGACGATTATGATTCCAATTGTAATACATCTTTTCATAACTATTCCTCGTTATCAGCTTCCGTTGTGTTCTCAGTTGAGGCTTCTGATGTTGTCTGATCATCTTCCGGGGACTGTGATGTTCTCTCGGATGATGTATCGGCCTCTGTGCCAGTCTCTGTATCCGTTTCTGATGTTGTTAAATCATCAGTGGATGTTCCTGTTTCTGTATTGTCTGCCGTACTATTCCGAAAACTGTCATATATATTCTTATTCTTAGAATCTGTCTTATAATTGGCTTTTCGATCTAATATGACAAGTACTTCCTGAAGATTTTTGAAATCTACAGCCGGAAGACATTTGGCGGACTGTGTTAAATTGTTTGCATCCATCTTGATATCAGATATATATCCGATCAACAAACCCGGTAAAAACTTGTTACTTACATGAGATGTAACTAATTCAGCCCCTTCTTCTATTGTTACATCTTTGCTGACATATCCAACATTAATATATCCATCCTTGATGGAAGAAAGATCACCGGATACAGTACATAAAGATTCGGTTCCGGAGATAGTGGCACTGACACTGCTGTTGTCATCAATGATCGAACGCACTTTGGCATAATTCTTCCCTACTTCTGTTACAATTCCGGCAAGTCCGCCATCCGCTAATACATTACAACCAACCTGAATTCCATCATCTGTTCCTTTGTTGATCACAAATGTATAAAACCAATTCGTGGAATCCGTAGCAATGACACGTGCACCGATGGTATTATAGTCAACATATTGTTCTTTCAGCTCCAAAAGATCCTGTAAACGTTTTAATTCATAACTTTCTTGTTCACTTTTCTTAATCTCTGAAGAGTATTCGTTAATTTTCGCAGTGAGTTCTTTGTTCTCTTTGATCAATGCATTCTTATCCTTATGTTCCACCATGCGGTTATATAACGATCCGCCTACTTCGTTAATACCAGATTGCATAGGTGTAACAATTGCGCTTGTGACTGCCTGTAATGGCGCAAAGCGATTCTTAAATACAACTGAAAAGAATAATAAGACAAAGCATATCACTGTCATAAACAGATAGATATATTTCGGTGGTATCTCTTTCTTATCATGAAAATTCAAGAGTAAATCCTCCTTTAAATCAAACGGTAAACAATAATTCCGATAATCAGTCCGATAATACTTGCAATATTGATCGTTATTGTAAGGCCAAAGGTGAATACTAATATTCCCAGATCTAATACGACCGGCGATGTCAATCCAAATGTCTTGCCATAGGCAAGCCAGCGCAACGCTCCAACATCAGCAGCTAACGTTCCAAGATAGCCACCCAGTACAATTCCACATAACAAAATGACAAGTAATATCCAATTATTCTTTCTTGTATTACTAACTGCTGCCATATTCAAACTCCTTATCTGTCAATTGTTTCCAGTGTTTCCTGTTGAAAATTATCACATTTGATTATAATAGCATATCTTTTGTAAATCTACAAGATTACACCTATGCATTTTTCAAATCGATCAGTCCCTTTTCTTCTAATCGTGCCAGGGATTTCAGAATTCCGAATTTGGCATGATCATAGGACAAACCACCCTGAAAATAGACAGTATAGGGTTCGTGCATTGGGGCATCTGCCGATAATTCAATGGATGCTCCGGATATAAATGCTCCGGCAGCCATGATTACATCGCAATCGTATCCCGGCATTGCCCATGGTGTCGGTGTGACATGGGAATCAACCGGTGCGGCATATTGAATGCCTTCACAAAATGCAATCACCTTATCCGGATCATGGAAGGTAACTGCCTGAATGATATCATGTCTGGATTCGGCTGCATCCGGTGTGCAGGTAAATCCAAGATGTTCGTATAAATTGGCTGCAAATATTGCACCTTTTAATGCA
>HF987895.1:84471-87247 GCA_000431135.1 Clostridium sp. CAG:590 | reverse complement strand
CACCGTTAACAACCTGTGGAGCCATGAACAATCCCTGGAAGAAATCCTTGTTGACACCGAGAGTTGCACCGACTTCCCCACCAAGACCGGGTGCTGTTAAGCGATAATAAGCATTCTCCACACATTCTTTTGTTCCGCAGATATATCCGCCAATCGGTGCAAGTCCGCCACCCGGATTCTTGATCAGAGAACCGACAACCATATCAGCACCGACATTAGAAGGCTCTGTTAATTCCACAAATTCACCGTAGCAGTTGTCGACCATGCAGATGATATCCGAATTGATCTCTTTGATAAATGCAATCAATTCGCCAATCTGTGCAACACTGAAAGTCGGTCTGGTAAGATACCCTTTGGAACGCTGGATCGTAACCATCTTCGTTCTGGATGAAATCGTTTGTTTGATCTTGTCATAATCAAAACTTCCGTCTTCTAATAATTCTACCTGCTTGTAGGTTACACCATATTCCGCAAGTGAGCCTTTGGAAGGTCGGATTCCGATAATCTCTTCCATCGTATCATATGGTTTGCCAACAGGAGAAACCAATTCATCTCCCGGACGCAGATTAGCAGATAAAGCAAGGTATAACGCATGCGTGCCACAGGTGATCTGCGGGCGAACCAATGCAGCCTCTGTTCCAAAGATATCGGCATATACTTTTTCTAATGTTTCCCTACCGATATCATTGTATCCGTATCCGGTTGTCGGTGCAAAATGTGCTTCGGATAAGCGGTGTTTTTGCATAGCGTGTAACACTTTTAACTGATTACACTCTGTGATCCGGTCGATCTCCTCAAAACGTTCCTTGAGTGAATTCTCAATGGTCCGGCTTAATTCGTATACTGTTTTTGAAATGCCCATGGATTCATAAGCTTGTTGTAAATTATCAAACATTGTACTCTCTCCTTATGTATATGATGCGATATCTGCATCTGTAATATCCTCTATATGATCTGTCTGTCATGCAGTTGCTGCTGCATATATGCCAACTGCTGTCCGGTATCCGGTAATTGCGTCTTATCCACCCAGATGACGTCACGTTCTCTGCGGAACCACGTGAGCTGCCGTTTGGCAAAATGACGGGTATCCCGTTTCAGAATATAGACGGCTTCGTCTAAACTACAGGTGCCCTGCAAATACGGAATGATCTCTTTGTAACCAAGTCCCTGCATGGAAACCATATCGCTGGTGCATCCATAGGACAGAGCCTGCCGTACTTCCTCGACAAGACCTTCTTCTAACATCTGATCGATTCGCAATTCGATGCGGTCATATAACTTCTGGCGGTCGTCATTCAATACAAAATAAGCATATTGATAAGGAGAACTCCTTTCCCGCTCTTGCGCATTATGCCAGGATATCGGATATCCGGTATCGTGATAAAATTCCAATGCACGGATTACCCGTTTGACATTGTTTTCGTGGATGGTATCATAGGAAACCGGATCGATCGTTTTCAATTGTTCATGCAGTGCGTGTGCACCATGTAAAGAAGCATACTGCTCTAATTCCTTACGATATGCTGATTCAGTTGTCTCTTCAAAAGCAATATCATATAAAAGTGCCTGAATATAAAAACCGGTTCCACCGACTACGATTGGAATCTTTCCCTTCGCATAAATCTCTTGTAAGGCAGCTTTGGCCATCTTTTGGAACAGAAATACATTAAAATCTTCGGTAGGATCTAATACGTCAATCAGATGATGCGGAATTCCCTGCATCTCTTCTTGTTTAATCTTAGCAGTTCCAATGTCCAATAATTTGTACACTTGCATGGAATCTGCAGAGATCATTTCTCCGTTTACTGCTTTTGCAAGCTCAATCGACAAAGCTGTCTTGCCGACAGCAGTTGGACCGGTCAATATGATCAATGGTTTTTTCTGACACATAACGGTGTACTCCTCTTAATCCTGAATTCTTTTAAATTTACGCTCCAATTCTGTCTTTGTCAATGAAATCATGGTCGGGCGTCCATGTGGACAGTTGTATGGATTGTCTAATGTGAGTAGTTCGTCAATCAGGGCATCTGCTTCCTGAAAGGAAATCTCTGTATTTCCTTTGATGGCAGCTTTGCATGCCATTCCCGATAATTTTTCCACAAAAAAGTCTATCTGAAGTCTGCCGGTATCCGCAGAAAGGGCATTGAGCAGTGCATCAAATAAGGATTGCGGATCTACACCCATGATATCATCCGGCATTGCACGTATGACAATAGAATCATCTCCGAAATCCTCCAAATCAAATCCAGTCTGTTCAAACAGATCCATATGGCTGATGACCAATGCATGCTCAGCACTGTCTAAATGTACAACTTTCGGTGGCAATAATTGCTGGGAAATGACATTTTTTTCGGACATTTGGCGCATCAGACGTTCAAACATTACTTTTTCATGTGCGGCGTGTTGATCCATGATATACATTTTGCTGTCGTATTCCACAATCCAATAAGTCTTGAACACCTGACCGATCAATCGATGAGATTTTCTTGCCTCTTCTGATATAAATTGTTCAAGCGGCATAGACAACTGTTCCGGCTTGGAAAGTGTTTCCGGCTTGGAAGATATTTCCGGTGTCACAGCTTCCATATGTTCTTCAATCGGACTTATGATTTCCGGCTGTTTACGATCAATTTTCTGTACAGTTTCCAGTGCAGGAGAAGCAGATTTAACTGTAGTTTCCGGTACGGTAACAGGTTGGGATATAGTTACGGATTCTGGTACAGCAACAGGTTGGGATACGGTTATGGATTCCGGTATAGCAACCGGTCGGGGTACG
>HF987895.1:77505-84466 GCA_000431135.1 Clostridium sp. CAG:590 | reverse complement strand
TATAGCAACCGGTCGGGGTACGGTTGCGGATTCCGGTGCAGTAACGGGTTGGGGTACAGTAACGGATTCTGGCACTGCAGTTACAGTGGTTTTACGATTATCTGCAACATCTTTTCGGGCAGATTCCTGCTGATACCGGATTGCTCTGGCTTTTTTCTCGAACGGTTCCGGGACATTTGCATTCAATTGACGCTGCTGTTCAATAACGATTGCTTTTTCCTCTTTTGCGGAGCGCAAAGATACATCCGGAATCATTTCTTCCTGTAACAAAGCCTGACGCACACTGTCTTTTACAAATTGGAAAAGGCGTTCTCCGTCTGCATATTTAGATTCCATTTTTGCAGGATGTACATTGACATCTAATTTGGTGCTGTCTAATGTAAAATGCAGTGCCGTAAACGGAAATTTGTGTATCATAACAAAGGACTTATATGCTTCCTCAATTGCTTTTGTGACAACTACATTACGGATGGACCGCTCATTGATAAAATAATGCTCAAAACTCCGGTTTCCTTTTGATACAAAAGCCTTTCCAATATATCCTTCCACTTTGAATTCATCTACCTGCCGTTTGATCGGTAACAGGTTTGATGAGACATCTTTTCCGTATATATGATAGATCACATCCTGCAATTTGCCATTACCGGATGTTGTAATCTTATTATTGCCATTTATGATGTATTTGAACGATATATCCGGTCTGGAAAGTGCCAAGCGGGTGATCAGATCGGTAATGTAACCGCCCTCTGTCATAGGGGTTTTCAAAAATTTCTTGCGGGCAGGAACATTGTAGAATAGATTTCTTACTATGATCGTTGTTCCAGTCGGTGCACCGATCTCTTCACTTGCAATTTCCTTGCTTCCGTGGATCTCATAACGAAGTCCTGTTAAAGCATGCGCTGTTTTGGTGATCAGTTCTACCTGTGCGACGGCTGCAATACTGGCTAAAGCTTCACCACGAAATCCTAATGAACTGACACTAAGTAAATCTTCAATTGTCATAATCTTACTGGTTGCGTGACGTATAAATGCCGTCGGCACTTCGGCTTTTTCGATACCTGCCCCGTTATCGGTAATTCGAATAAATGACAATCCACCGTCTTTGATCTCTACTGTGACTGCCGTTGCTCCGGCATCAATAGCATTTTCCACTAATTCCTTTACAACAGAAGAAGGGCGCTCTACTACTTCGCCCGCAGCGATCTTATTGATCGTTGCCTGGTCTAATACTTTAATCATGTATATACTCCTATCCCAATCCTATCCGGATACAACTATTATATATGTCCGGATTTCTCAATCTGTATTGTTATCACAAACTTATATCTCAATATACATGTATCTATTTTAAACGTTCCTGCAGATCATTCAAATATAACAACGCTTTCATTGGTGTCATGTTGGACAGATCTAACGCTTTGATGTCAGCAACCACACTGGATTCCTCAGCATTGCCAAATAACGATAATTGTCCGTCGGTATCCTTTGAACGTCCTTTGCTCTTTCCCTTGCTATGTACATCTTCTAATATCTTTGGCATGATGTCTGCCGCTGCGGTAACGGTAATATCGTGTTCCGATAATTCGGCAGCGATCTCTTTTGCACGGGCAAGTACCACATCCGGAACACCGGCAAGTTTTGCAACCTGAATACCATAACTTTTATCTGCGCCACCCTTGATGATCTTACGCAGGAATACAATATCATCTCCGACTTCTTTTACAGAGATACAGTAATTATTCACACCCTCTAACTTACCCTCTAATTCTGTCAGTTCGTGATAGTGCGTTGCAAATAACGTCTTGGCACCTAACAGATCTTTAGAGCTGATGTATTCAACAACTGCCCAGGCAATCGAGAGTCCGTCAAAGGTGGAGGTTCCTCTTCCAATCTCATCTAAGATCAATAAACTGTTAGCGGTTGCATTGCGTAAGATATTGGCAACCTCACTCATCTCAACCATGAAGGTACTCTGTCCGGAAGCCAGATCATCTGAAGCACCTACACGGGTAAAGATACGGTCTACAATTCCAATATCAGCACTTTTCGCCGGAACGAACGAACCAATCTGAGCCATCAACACGATCAAAGCAACCTGACGCATATAGGTGGATTTACCTGCCATGTTTGGTCCGGTAATAATGGATACCCGGTTAAGGTCATTGTCCAGATAGGTATCATTTGTTATGAAGGAATCGTTATCTAATACTTTTTCAACTACCGGATGTCTTCCCTCTATAATGTTGATTCGTCCCTCCTCATTCATGGAAGGTCTGACAAAATGATTCTTCTCCGCAACATATGCAAGGGAGGCAATCGCATCCAGATCCGCGATGATCTTAGCGGTTTTCTGTACCCGTTTTACTTCTAAGCCGAGTCTATCACGAAGTTCACAATACAAATCATATTCTAAGCCGTACAGACGATCCTCTGCCCCTAATATCTTACCGGCAATATCTTCTAGTTCATCAGTAGAATATCGCTCGGAATTGGCAAGTGTCTGTTTACGGATAAAATAGTCCGGTACCTGATCCTTGAATGAATTAGTAACATCAAAATAATACCCGAATACTTTGTTGAATTTGATCTTCAGGTTCTTAATCCCGGTTGCTTCCCGTTCTTTGGCTTCCAGATCCAATAACCATTGTTTACCGTCTGATTTGGCGTGCTTTAATTCGTCAACGGTCGTATTATAACCATCCTTGATCATACCGCCCTCTTTGATCAGAATCGGTGGTTCTTCAATGATCGCAGCATCAATTGCAGCGTACAGATCCTCTAATTCATCTAAGTCTGATTCGTATTGTGCAAGTAACCCGGTCGGGAATTCTCTTAGAATACTCTTTACATGTGGCAGGATTCCAATGGAATTCTTGAATGCGATCAGATCTCTTGGATTAGCGGATTTCAGGGTGATGCGTGTCATCAGACGTTCTAAATCATAGACGGCACTTAAATATTCCCGGAGTTCATCCCGCGTGATCATGGAATCATTAAATGCTTCCACGGCGTCTAATCGTTCTTCAATCCGATCTTTTCGGATACATGGCTGCTCCACCATGGCACGCAGGGTTCTTGCACCCATAGCGGTTTTCGTCTTGTCCAATACCCAAAGCAATGAGCCACGTTTGTTCTTGTCACGCATGGTTTCGCACAATTCCAGATTCCTTCTTGAAGCACTATCCAAGACAACATAGTCTTCCACATGATATGTACTGATATGGTTGATATGGTCTACACAGCCCTTCTGGGTATCTTTTAGATAATATATGAGACATCCGACCGAACATGCGGCATTCGACAGATCTTTGAGTCCCAAACCTTCCAGATTCATCACATGGAACTGTTCTTTGATCAGACGTTCATCCATCTCTGTTTCGTAGTACCAGTCTTCCATCACACTGACCATTGTATGTTCTTTGTCGTGCAACTGGTCAAGACGAGCCATATATTCTCCGTCTTCTTCCTCTGTAATTGTCTCGTTGATCAGAATCTCAACCGGTGCAAATTTGGCAATCTCGTCCATAACTTTTGAAAAGCGATCCACTTCTGTCGTATAGAAATCACCTGTTGTGATATCGACAAATGAGATTCCGTAATGTTCCCCGCGATATATGCTCATCAGATAATTATTCTTTGTTTCGTTTAGACTGTTGGCACTCATATTCGTGCCCGGTGTTACAATCTGAATAACTTCACGCTTTACAATTCCTTTGGCAGTCTTTGGATCTTCTACCTGCTCGCAGATGGCAACCTTGTAGCCTTTTTCCACTAGGCGGTTCATGTAATTCTCGTATGCGTGATAGGGAATTCCACACATCGGTGCACGTTCTTCCATACCACAATCCTTGCCGGTCAGTGTAATCTCCAATTCTCTTGATGCAGTGATCGCATCATCAAAAAACATTTCGTAGAAATCACCTAACCGATAAAACAGGATACAGTCTTTATACTCTTCTTTGGTCTTGCAGTATTGCTGCATCATTGGTGTCATTTATGCATTCTCTCTTTCTCCAAGATAATAAAATCCTTTGGACTCTAATAATTTCACCTGTTGAAATGTTCCGATCAGTTCTTTTCCGCCCGGAAAATGAACCAGTGTATTATTGGAAAGCCGGCCGGTAAGCAACGTATCATCCTGTTCATCTAATCCCTCTACCAATACTTCCATTGTTTTTCCTTCATCTCTGCCGCAAACTTCGGACGCAATGTCCTGTACTTCTGTTAACAGGCGGTTAAAACGATCTTTGATCTCTGCTTCTGTAGCGGCAAATTCCATATTGGCTGCAGGAGTACCGCTTCTTTTCGAATAAATGAATGTAAATGCAGAATCAAAACGTACACGGCGTACCACGTCTAAAGTATCCTCAAAATCTTCCTCTGTCTCGGTTGGAAATCCAACAATAATATCTGTTGTAAGAGAAATGTCCGGAATGGCAGTCTTAATCTTGTCAACTAATGCCAGATAATCTTCTTTGGTATAACGACGGTTCATATCCGTAAGTACCTTTGTACTTCCAGACTGCATCGGCAAATGTAGATGTCTGCAGATCTTCTTAGACTTTGCCATCACTTCGATCAATTCATCCGACAGATCCTTTGGATGGGAAGTCATGAACCGAATCCGCTTCAGACCGTCAATCTGTTCTACCCGTTCTAATAATTGCGCAAAAGATATCGGTTCCTTCAGATTCTTACCATAAGAATTCACATTCTGTCCTAACAGCATAACCTCTACGACACCATCTGCCACTAATTCCTCTATCTCATGAATGATGTCTTCCGGTTTTCTGGAACGTTCCCGTCCGCGGACATACGGAACAATACAATAACTACAGAAATTATTACATCCAAACATAATATTGACGCCGCATTTAAAGTCATATTTGCGATCAGCAGGAAGATCTTCTACGATCTCGTCGGTTCCTTCCCAGATATCGATCACCATACCTTTTGTATCCAGTTTGGCTTCGATCAGTTCTGCTAACTTGAATACATTATGAGTACCAAAAATGATATCCACATGACGATAGCTTTGCTTGATCTTTTCCACTACCTGGCTCTCCTGCATCATACATCCACAAAGAGCAATCAGCATATGTGGATTCTTTTTCTTGTATTTCTTCAATTGCCCTAATCTGCCATATACACGCAGATTTGCATTCTCCCGTACCGTACAGGTATTCATGATCAGGAAATCTGCATCTTCACTCTCCGTGCGGACATATCCGATCGTTTCCAGAATACCTTCTAATTTCTCACTGTCCTTTGCATTCATCTGACATCCGAAACAGACACTGCAATAAGTGAGTGGTCTGCCTAATTCTTCGGATACCTTGGCGAGTCGTACTTTGAGTCGTGCCATGATCTCCTTCTGCTTTGCTGCTTCTAATTCATTTATATTTGGTTCTGTTCTCATCCGTGTCTCCTATATGATAATTATTATTAAAACACAATATCTTGTGATAGATATCGATACGCATACATATTTACTATACCTAAAAAACAAGAAAATTGCAACAAAAGGAAAAGGGATTTCTGAAATTAATTCAGAAATCCCTTAAAAATCGGATCGTATTACCGAAGGGTGATTTTCTTGGTGACCGCTGCTCCTGTTCCGCGGAATTTATTACTCTTGGCCGTTGCTATTTTTACTTTTAGCTTCTTCTTGGTTCGTTTTCCTCTGTAATAATCGCTATAGGTGCAGGTTTTTCCTTTTAGTTTACAGATGGTTCCGTTTACACTCAGGTATTTTGTCTTCAAACCGGGAGCCTTCTTTTTCAGTACGATCTTCAATTTGTAGCTTGTGGTATAATAGCCACCGGTATAATACCCGCGATGCCATATCCCTAAAGTATCATAATAACCGCTATTGTATTTGCGTGAAATATATTTGGTTTTGTATCCGTATGCTTTGATTGATTTTACAGCTGGTTTTTTCTTGGAACCGGTTATGATACTGATCTGTTTAGAAGGCGCACTGTATAATGGTTCTTTTCCTGCCTCTTCTATACAATTGACAAGGCGGAACGTATATTGCGTATCCGGTTTCAATCCACTTACAACACGTTCTTCTACGTTTACTGTTTTCACATTTTTCACATCTACCCATTTGTTGCCATCTTTCATCTGAATCTGTCCTAAACCTTTCAGATTCATTTTGGTAGTTCCCACATTAAACGAATATTCCAGCAGAATCGGAGCTTCCGGTACAGAATGATATTCATACGTGTATTCCTTAAATCCGTAACCGTCTGCATATAAGACAACTCGTAATGTATGATAACCTGCTGATGAATTATTCAGTACACCGCTCCATCCGGTAGATGTTCTATCACCATAAGAACGAAGTTCGCTTCCAGCTGAATATACATAAGTTTCCGGCGATCCGGTAAGTGTTACTGTAAACGGTACATTGCAGGCACCAACAAGTCCCTGTATATTCCAGTCGACGTTTACGGTGCCGAAATCATATGGCACAGCAGACACCTTTAATGTATACTCCTTACCGATATCAGACTGCCCCCCTCCTATAAGTTGCATGTTATAAGTACCGGCAGCAAGCTTAAAAGTCTCCTTGCCGGATTTGTTCAATCGATTACTGGCACGCCCAAGATACTCGCCAATACTATTTCGAAGATAATAACTGCATTCGCCGGTCAGGTTAATCGTTACTGTCGATGCTTCGGACAGAGTCAGGGAATAATATTGATTATAATATCCTTGCTGATAGACCGGTCCGGTTATTTCCTGGTCAAATACTATAGGTATTGGTTTGTTTTCATCATTGCTGATGTTATAAGTTTTGTATACGGTTGCGGTATACTGCAGCTTGACGTTCGTAAAAGTTTGGGCTGTCGCAGTAACACGGAATTTGCAGGTTGCACCGGGAGCAATTATTGGGGAATATGCGGTATAATATTCCTTCCACCCGTTGGTCATATAAGCTTGTAATTTGAGT
>HF987895.1:65384-77462 GCA_000431135.1 Clostridium sp. CAG:590 | reverse complement strand
TCTTATCATAACTTTTAATTGCAAGATCTGATATTTTGACATTGCCACTGGTTGTGTTCTTAAATATAATGGTCCAGTCATCATATTGTGTAATCGTATCTTTATAGGTAATGGTTTCTGTTACATTTGCGCTGATGCTGACCTCACTGTCGGCAGCTTTTGCTGTTATCGGAAATAGAAACAGACCGCATATCAGCAGACACAGAGTAAATGGTTTTAAAAATTGATGCATTCTCATAATCATCTCTCCTCTCTTTATTATGATTGTCTGTTAATTATACCGTAAAAAGAAGAATGACACATGACACGAAAGTGTTATATCGTTACCGTACCTCCCATATTTTCCAGAATATTCTTATGTTGTGACCGCATGTTTTATTCCAACGGAATGACTACACCACTGATTCTCGCCTCAATAGCAAGTTCGGTCCGGCTTTTACAACCGGATTTCTCCATCATATGCCGGATATGCTGCTTAACCGTGTTCTCTGCAATACATAATTCCTGTGCAATCTCCTGATTAGAAGCACCTTTTGTCATTACCCGGAGCACTTCCAGTTCCCGTTCTGTAAAGTCGGTACTATTGGCATGCCCTAATGCAACCACAGGGGGATGATCCGGATAAACGGATTCACCGGCCATTGTACGATCCATCACATGCAAGATTGTTTCTTTTGAACTTTCTTTGTACCAGAAGCTGTCGATTCCGGCCTTTTTGGCACGTTTCAACCATGATTCCTCAGGCATTGATGTAATTGCAATAATCTTAACGGAAGGATTGTTCTTTTTTATTGCAGCCGCCTCGTTAATCCCGTTAGAAGCATCATTCATTAAAATATCCATTAAGATCAGATCTGATGGATATTGTTGCAGGTATCCGGCAGCGTCAGATGCCGATTCAACAAGGCAGCTTACTTCATATTGTTCACTTTCTGTCAGATATAACTCGAATAATTTTCTGGCTATGAATTGATCATCAACAATCATTACTTTTGTTTTCATCCATCTTCTCCTTGTTCTGTCGTAATAAAATAGTAAGTTGGAAACGTGGTTTCCCTGTAACCAGCATGGTTCCTCCCTCTGCTTCTATGAGCCTTCTCAGATTACGGAGACCACCATGCTCCGTGATATCATTTGTTAACGGCGGTGTTCCGTTATTTTGAAGCTGTATCTGATAATAAGGTATCCCGTGTTGCGTGACTGTTCGGATATCTAAATATAAAACCGTCCCCTTTGCATGTTTTACGGTATTGGTAAGACATTCTTTTGTTGCCGTAATTATAAGACTAAGGATATCTGTGCGAACCGGCAGTTCTCCGTTAAGTAAGATCTTCACCCCTAAAAGATGCGCTGTTTCATATATGTCTTTCATATCAATCGTATGATGATGTTCGACGTCTTTTTCTAATATGTGAAAGGTTTCATGCCAGATTGCGAGTAATTCCTGTCGATTGCGTTGCACCGGCGAGGTTGCAAGATAGGTACGAAATGCCAGTAATGTTTTGCCCAGATTATTATGTACACGTATCTTGGCAGCGAGGATTTCCTGTTCTCTTGTTACGGCAGTCACATTCTGATTAAAATCCTGTAACCGCTGGTTGATATCTGCAAGCACAGCATTACGTCGATTCAATTCAAGGTGCAGATTATAAAGGCCGGTCACATCCGTTGCGATGATCTCTGTAATTGGTTGTTGGGCGACATATATACACTGCCGTTGGATATCCCAGATGCGATCTATTGCCTCTACCACAAAGATATTTTCTTTGCCTGGCCGCTTATCTTCTTTTCTGTCCGGGTGTTGCGATACAATATCCCAGAATTGATTTCCGTTTATAATTCCATTTCCGGTGAATGCTTCATTCAGTCTTTGCATAGTCTCATTGACCAGAATTGGTGTACCGTTTCCGTATGTAAAGAGAATTCCCTCCGGTAACGCATCCATACACTCTTTCACGCAATCGTAGGATAACTGATGTTGCCGGGTGCGTCGTATAATTCGCTTAAAGATAATGTCAGTTCCTAATAGTATGACGATGAATAATACCTGTAACGGGACAGGTGTATTCATAAATATCCGTGCCATCCACCCTTCCTTCACCGGATCCGATATGTGTTCTATGACAACGCATGCCCCCTCGAAATATATCAGGCTGATACCGAATACACAACCAGAAAAAAGAATATACTTCACCGGCATATGAAACCATATGGTCTGCAGCATCCGGTGCAGAGTGACAAAAGCCAAAAACATGATTACAATACAGAGCAGGCATTGCTCCATATCAGAAAGCATTTCATAATACATCCGTTATCCCCTCCTCCCCGGGAAGCACCAGACGTAAATACAAGGTCTGTTCTTCCATACATACGGTAAGCGTTCCTTTGTATTGTTCGATGGTATTTTTCCAGCGGCTGAAATCCGTTACGGATGGAACGCGATCCAATTCAATATACATCTGCATATCTTTATGGAATGATAGCGTAAGAAACATCGCATGGCATGTATGGATTGCTTCTTCAATCACATATTCCAAAACAGCGTATGCCGTTAATATTTTTTCTCCGGCTAATTGCATTGTCCCATCTGTTTCATAATAAATCTGTATTCCATAAAGTGTAAGATAAGAGACGGTTTCCTGTATGGCAAGCGATAATTCGATACTGTCCAATATGGTATGTTCTTCTATCAGCAGAAGCATGTTGGAGTATCTCTTAATGTATGCATTGATAATAGCTGCGTACTGCATCTGATGAATAAAGGCATCTTCTTCATCCGGAACGGTATCTAATAAATAATTTACCAATAATAATTCTGTGTGCAGACGATTCATGATCGTATCATACAGCGCAGTCTTCTGCCGAATCTGCTCTCTTTGCTGCGCCAGACGGTTTTCCCCTTCCAGCATGGCATTTTCTTCTTCTAATATATTGCCTAATTCCGTCAACTTTTTGTTAATTTCCTGAATTTGTGAAATATCTTTCATCCAATAACCATATCCGCCATGAACCGGGTAGCTTCGTAAGAGTATATTTCCGTTCTGAAGCAGTACCTCGTCATTCACTGCATGGCGCACTTCGGCTGCCGTAAAATGTCTGGTACTTCCTGCCGTGTACAGCATTTCTCCATCCTCTGACAATATTCCTCCATTTAAGGAGCATGCATTCCATAATTCCATATAATGATCATTTACAGGAAATAAATGAGCCTGGATCAAACCTTCCATAAATGCAGGAAAGATAATAATGATCATTTCTGCCATTTTGAACATGGATACAAAATAACAATCCGGGCGAAAACGATATAACAGCATATAACCAATCCCGATGCCAAGCGGAAGCAACGGTTTCCAGATCTGCTTCCGGTTGTCCAAGGAAGAACACCTGTGCAGGGTGATTCCCAGAATAACAATTGACAATACAGCAATCCAGGCGATGATCAGATAATATAGAATTCCATAGGTATACCCATCCGCGTCCTGCCAATCAGATACCGGAACCGGAAATCGAAAGGCTGCCTGATGCAGATCGTTCGTGAGTACTGCAGCAGACAATAGTGCGGCTATCACATATAACCCGTTAATACTTTGTGATCTGGCGGTGTTCTTTCCAATCTGCAATACGGCTGACAGTAAAAAAAGTATGATATAAATAAATGGAATATAATAAAGATACCACGCATATCTTGTCCAAACAGAAGAAGGTAAAAATGCGAATTTGACGGTTCGAAGCAATATGAGAAAACATAACATATGCCCGATCCGAATCAAATACTTCTGCTCCTGTGGCTTGATCAGGCGGCGTTTCATTTGATAGATCCAGATAAAAATAGCAGTAATGTATAATATGCATGTGATACCGGTTAATGAGATACCGGAATAAGAATAATACACCAGTCTTAATATTCCGGATAATAACACGATCATTACACATACACCATTCCAAAATACAGTATCCTTGTTATTGAACATGTAACCCCCTCTGTAGTCGAAAACCTTAAGCTCTGCATTCTATTATAGCAGTCCAAACATATTCCGGCAGATCTTCCTGCCGCTCTCCGTTTTGAATATATTTTGATATGCCTTGCGAACCGCATCTGATGAAACTTCATCCTCATACAGGTTCACAAGAAAGTCTGCTTCCACCAGAATCTGATAATCCACACCATCTATATTCGTATATGTATGATGATGACCGACCAGATAACAGATGCGGTTGATCACTTCCTGTTCATAGCCTAATCGTTCTAACAGCTCTTTTGCAAGCGCAGGACCTTCCTTTTCCTGTAATTTTCCCTCACAGGAACCATACTTCTCTTCGCATACATGTATTCCAATATCATGTACGACTGCTGCGGATTCCAAGATATATAACGTATCATCGTCCAGGCCTTCTAATTGTCCAATCGTCCGGGCAAAGTCATGCACTTTCATAAAATGCTGGATCCGTCGAGGATCGCCCTTATCATATGCGATCATTTCATCGATCAAAGAAGATATCATCGATATCACGCTCCTTCTACTATTTGCCGCCTAAATGATAACAAAATGTTATCTATATACCGTCATTCTTACTTTGTCTTCAACAAATATGTAATTGCATCCTTCAGACCATCCACGGAAAGCAGATACATATGAAACAGCTTTGCCAACTTATCCTCGGATTCCATCCAATGCATACGGGTCAGCTCCCCATGGTAACGAGGATTTAGCCAGACGCATTTTTTGTATTTCTGGGTGAGAAGCTGACACCATTCATATCCGGATAGACCATCATTTGGTCCACGGTAATTGCCGTTCTTATCTAATAACTCTTCCGGTGCCATCTGCGCATCCCCGACAATGATCACCTTATAATCTTTGTCGTAATGCCGGAACAGATAGTCCAGATCGACCCACTCTCCAATCTCACATTCTGCCGTCTTATAGACCTTTGAATAGATGCAGTTATGGAAATAGTAAGTCTGCACATCCTTGAAGTGATTCGCCTTGTGTACCGCCTGGAACAATTCGTTACACAGCTCCATAAACGGGATCATTGTTCCACCACAGTCGAATAACAACAATAGCTTCACTGTATTCTTTCTTGGACGGTCAAATTCTAACTGCAGATAACCACCATTTTCACATGTCTTGTCAATCGTTCCATCAATATCTAATTCCGTCTTAGGCACATCTAACCGGGAGGAATACTGCCGCAATCTCCGGAATGCCACCTGAAACTGCCGGTAATTGAGCACCCGGTCGTTCCGGAAATCCTGATATTTGTGTGCACCCATCACCTGAAATGCACTCTGCATACCACCGAATTCACCCACGCGGATACCGCCAAGATTCCTGCCGTGATGTCCGAACGCAGAGCCGCCTGCTGTTCCGATCCAGTGATTGCCACCGTTATGCTCCGAATTCTGCTCGGCTAACCGCTCACGGAATAATCGTTTTACTTCGTCCGAATTACGTGTCTGTGAGAAGGAATACATCTGTTGGTTCTGTTTGTCAAATTCCATCTGGTCGCCTTTGTCCAGCCATTCCAGCACCCGTTTCAGTGCCGCATCCTCTGACTTCACATCCTTGAAATATTCGGAAAATGCCATATCGAACTTATCATAATCGGATTCTGATTTGACCAAGATCATACGGCTCACATAATAGAACTTTGTAAAGCTTGATTCGATCAATCCTTTATCTAAGGCATCCATCAGGGTGAGCCATTCTGTCATAGACACGTCAATGCCTTTTCTCTTCAATGTATCAAAAAAATCAAGAAACATAGATTACCTCACCTAAAATTAGTATAACTTTGCCTTCTTAACTGCTTCCAGATCTTCATCCTTTTTCAACAACACACCAAGGAATGGTAACTGTTCTCTCAAATGTTCAGGATCTATTCCGCTGATCGTCAATGCACGGATCCAGTCGATCAATTCTGATGTGCTCGGTTTCTTCCGGACATCCTTGATTGAACGAATCCAATAGAATGTATCCAATGCATTTTTCAGAACGTTCTCTTCTAAATTCTCAAAATGTGCATGTACGATCTCCGTCATCTGATCACGATCCGGGAATGTAATATAATGGAAGATGCAACGACGTAAAAAAGCATCCGGAAGCTCTTTCTCCGCATTTGACGTAATAATAACGATCGGACGTTCTTTTGCCTTGATCGTCTCGCGGGTCTCATGAATATAGAATTCCATCTTATCAAGCTCCCACAATAAGTCGTTCGGGAATTCCAGGTCGGCTTTGTCAATCTCATCGATCAGCAGGATCACCTGTTTATCTGCTTTAAATGCTTCACCAAGTTTACCTAACTTAATATAATGCGCAATATCATCAACCCCTTCTTCTCCAAACTGGGAATCATACAATCTCTGAATCGTATCATACACATAAAGACCATCCTGTGCTTTGGTTGTAGACTTGATATTCCAGATATAGAGATCCTTTCCCATCGACTGGCTGATTGCTTCGGCAAGCATTGTCTTACCGGTTCCCGGTTCTCCTTTGATCAAAAGAGGTTTTTCCAAAGCAATGGCAATATCTACGGCTGCCATCAATTCTTCGCTTGCTACATAATCTTTACTTCCTGTAAATCTGGTGTTCATTCCTGTCTCCTTTCGTGCAGCATCCTTATTTTCAGATACTGCACTTATATATTACAGGGAATTATTGTGAGACGCAACTGTTTTGTACCTTTATTTTGTTTTTATTGTTTTTTGAACCCAGTCAGAATATAATCGAATCTTTTTCCCATTGCACTTGACCACTTTATAAGAACGGATTCTTATAGTATATTTCTTCTTTTTGGTCAGCTTTTTGATCACGGTTGAGTTCTTTCTTTTTGAGGTGGAAGTTTTTTTCCATACCGTTTTTTTACCACCGGATAAAGCATATTGTATTTCATAACCATTTATATTCTTTGCTTTTTTCCATTTGATCTTTATTTGTTTTTTGCCTGACTGCAATTTTACTTTTTGTATCTTTTGGGGAACAATATCGAATGTAACTTTTTGTCTTCCCTCATACTGATCAGCAGATAATGTTATTATTAGTGTATATCTTCCAATATTTTTTGCAACTTTCGGATATTGGATACTATATGAAACACTGTTCAAAGTATTACCATTCCGGTCTGACAGAACTACGGATGGTTTTTGGCTTTTACCATTATAGGTATATGAACTCTTAGATAACCGGACACTGCTAACTTTTGAAATATCTTCCGAATAAGTATGATTACATCTGGTGCATGTATAGGTAATCAATCCGTCTTTTTCAAAAGATGCTTTTGCCGCTATTGTTTGTTCATAAATGTGATCACAGGTTGTATCTGTCCGGTCATCAGAAGGTATATTCGGATTGGAAGCACGTTCTGTAATTGTAAAATATGAATATATTATGCCACTGTAATTTCCCTCTCCCCAGATTCCGGCGCGTGCATTGTCACCGATTTCTTTATTGTCGTAATAATGCACACTGTAATCAACATTTTCTCTTAATATTGTGTCACCATCTGTTACGATCAGATCATCCGGTATGATCTCTTCACCAGTATACGGATATGTTCCTTTTTTAAATACGGCTGTGATCGAAGTACTGCTGATTGGCTTTGGATTGATTGTAAATGAACAATATGTACTTCCTACATAATCTCCAATACCATAGACATAAATCCGCGGTGCATTTTGGGAATAGTAAGCTGCTGCATTTACATTATTCTTATATTGGATACGGTAATCCTTCCCTTCTGTCAATACTTTTCCATTATCTTTTATAGATACCGGAAGAGGTTTGATCTCATAGCCGGTATATGTATACTGCATGATGCTGCCGAGCCATTCTACACAGGAATCAATACTATTCTTACTGCCTTTGCATACATAATAGGATACCGTATACTCGCCGCAATACTCACCAATTCCATTAAAATACACCAGTCCATATGCTCCGATATAATATGATTTTGCAGGATAATTCACTGTATAATCGACACCCTCTTGTAAAGTAACCTCTTTTTCATCAATAGTCGCAGTCAGAACAGTATTTCCTTCTTCCGGACGTAATATTTCTCCGGTATAATCATATTGCGCCTTAATATTCGACTTTAATTGCAGATTACCAAAGTTGACACGCTGTTTTGGTGCGGTAATAGTTCCATCTTCCTGTTTGGTAAAGGTACGCTTCGCTGCTTTCAGATCGGTAATATCCGCCACCTTTGGATCCGTACCATAGTTTTGTACCCACTTACCGGCTTCTCCCACCACATCTGACTGATATACATACCATTCATTCACATGTTCCGGATTGATCTGATTGGAAGGAAGTGATCCGGCTGCAGCAACTGTTATGCCACTGGTTTTTGTAGAACGTCCTCCTTTGAATACAAATTTATCTCCGACAGTAACTTTTGCCAAATGATCACAACCGTCAAACATTCCGTACATACTATAATTCCACGCACCATCAATCTTCTCGTACATCTCTATATTCGTTGTGTCTAAGGAGGACAGATCTAATTCCGTCAGGCTCTCGCAACCATAAAACATCTGATAGATCATTTTAACGTTCGTTGTATCAAAGGAGGACAGATCCAATGCGACCAGATTCTTGCAGCCGTAGAACATAGAATACATATCTTCCACCCCGGAAGTATCTAACTGATCCAGATTCTCTATGGATGTCAGTGAACTGCAATTATAGAATACACTACTTGCTCCGTATGAATAATTCACTCTTCCGACATGCATGCCTTGTTCCGGCAGAATTACCTTGGTCAGCGAAGTGCATGCAGAAAACATCCAACTGATATCTATTACTTTATCACTCTTCCATGAAGACATATCTGCCATCCGCAACTGATAACACTGTTGAAACATCTGTCCCAGAAATTGAGCAGATGTAATATCAATCTTTTCAAAATCAAAAGATTGCAGATTATAACATTCATAAAAAAGAGAGCTAAAACTTTCTACCTTAGAAGTGTCCATATTGCCTAATGAAACAGATTCCAACGTATAACAGGAGGCAAATGTCTGTGACATATTCGTTGGCTGTGCCGGAAGCTTCGCATTCATAGATACTTTCTTAAGGCTTGCGCAATAGCCAAACAGATATCCGGTATTTTTCACTTGCGACATATCCACATTTGAGAAATCAATCTCTTTTAAATGATCTAACCGCATAAACAGCTCATGAATATCCTCCGGAAACACAACGCCGTCCTCAAATACAATATATTCAATGTCCTCCGCATAATCCTCCCATGGCGAATAGAACTTGTTATAACGGTTTTCGCCTTTTCCGGCACCGATTGTCAGGGTTTTATCTTTTATCGTACATTTACATTCGCCCCAGTAGAATCCTTCTGCACGAAGCCAGGTTCCGGACAAGGTAATTGTACCATTTGTTTCTGCTTCGCTTAATTGATCGTAAGAGATCAAAGTAGCCGGATCTGTTTCTTTATACCATTTTGTATAAGGGGGAAGCTCAATAGCAGTAGACCCTTTAAACGTAAAATGATCTCCGAAACATATTTTTTGCAAAGCAGTATTATTATTGAAAAAATCCCCCATCCCATAACTTGCATCCACATTAACACCGGAAGTGTCAAATGATGTAAGATCAATTGCAGATAATTTTGTGCAATTACTGAAAAAGTTGTCCATAATGGTAACTTTATCTGTATGAAACTGCTCTAAACCCAGGATCGTTTTCAGCTCCTCGCAGTCCTCAAACATATTTTCCATATCTGTTACTGCACCCGTATCAACATTATGGAATGTAATCTTTTCACACTTCGTATACGCTTTGAACATATCAGAGCATTTTGGGGGAAATACCACCGTACCATCCATACCGAATATCATCTCTTTAATATTATCGGAATAAGCTGACCAGGGGGTGCCATATCGTCGTTCCTGACTATCGACATATTCCACATCCTCTCCGGTTCCACTATTTACTGTCAACACTCCTTCCTCTGACAAAGTCCAGGTACAGGTTCCCCATGTCCCATTCGCTGATGCAGCCTGTACTGTACACATGTTGCTCCGGTAATTGACATACATCATTGCACATATTGTCAGCAACACATACATCCATAAGGCTCCTGCACCCCATGACCGTTCCGTCACCTTTCTTTTTCTCTTATACAATCCTTCCATATCGTTACTCCTTTCCAATCTGAAATGATATTCCTATCATATCGTATGTTATAAGGATTATATAAGTTTACATTTGTCTCAATGTGCAAAAACAGCTATATTTTCATAAAAAAAGAAAGCGGTCGGAACTTCTTATTTCTGACTGCCTTCATTTTCTTTTCCATAATAGAATTGTATCAATCCGACACGGGAACGAGTATGTGTTTTTTCATTTAATGATGTAATATGTCTATACAATGCTGCTCTTGATATATATAATTGTTCTGCGATATTCTGCACACTGTCATCCGATTCTAACAACACCTGCAATACCTCCTGCTCGCGTTCGGTCAGATGATATTGTTCTGCAAAATGTGCAAATCGTTGTTCTTCCTTCTCTTCCGGTGCAAAAGCGGTATTATCTACTATCTTATGCATCCATCCTGAATACAATGTTAATGCAATATGAATACATACAAACAGAACAACTGCAATTATACTGATCAGAACTGCATCTTTTTTGGCAAACACCGCAATGGATACGGAACCGATCAGTCCGGCACCTATATTATTGACTGCCCTGCCGAAACCAGCCCAGAATACAGGATGTCCGGTATATAATGCATATTCCATAAAGCTTGTCGTAAAATAGACCGCAAAAAAACCTGCCGACAGATAAAACACATATAAACCCATCACATACAGATTCCCGGATACAATAAGCAGGATGCAGATTACAGATAGCAATGTTACACAATACATAATCATATTCATATAACGCCGCTTTTGAATATCATACAAAAAGCCGGCCACTAAGCCACTAAGTGCTAACAATAAACGGGGCCACCGGCCAATATCCATGTCACCATCTGCATGATATAATGTAACAACATTGTCTAAGGTTGCAAATATAACCGTCATCAAAAGAACACATATAACAAGCGCAATTCCTGCATACAGAGCATTTGGATGATCTGACAAATCATAATCTTTGTTTCTAACTTCCGGTTGTCGAAACAATACGATCACAATACCAACCAACAGGATTCCGCAAACCGACAACCATATCGTCTCCGGAACAACATTTGTATGCAAACTATTGTGAATAAACTGTAGTATGATCCCTGTTGCATAAGAAACACCCACAATTGCTGCCAGATGTGAGTCATATCCCAGTATCCGGATGACACCATAGTGTATCGCACTTCCCAGCACTCCTAGATTGACATACAGCAATAGTCCTGCAAGTAATATAGCCTGGTAGGAACTATGCTGGCATATTATGTAACAACACAGCACCCCTTCCAAACAGGCAACCCCTATGAGAATCCTTTCCACATATGTGTTGCAACGGCTGTACAATAACGGAAACAGGACAAATCCGATTACGCTTGCGGCCAGAATATAACTTTGTGCAACTACAACACCGGATGCATCTGTTACCATTGCCATGCAGTTGTCAAACAAATATTCCATACCAAGAAATACAAAAAGAAATAATGCAAGAACAGCTGTGCAGTATATCCGGTTTGCACGAAGACGATCTTCCGTTAAAATTCTCATGTCTGAATACTCTCCTATGGTCTTACCTGTCCGTTGCCGTATATAATATATTTGGTTGTTGTGAGTGCTTCTAATCCCATGGGACCCCTTGCGTGCAGTTTCTGGGTGCTGATCCCGATCTCAGCACCAAATCCAAACTCAAATCCATCCGTAAAACGGGTAGATGCATTGACGTATACCGCTGCAGAATCAATCTCATTCAGGAAACGCTGTGCATTTTCATAGTCTTTGGTAACGATCGCTTCCGAGTGTCCGGTTGAATTCCGGTTAATGTGTTCGATTGCTTCATCGATCGAATTGACAACCTTTGCAGAAATGATCTTATCCAGATATTCCGTTGCATAATCATTTTCTGTTGCAGGAATAACCTGCCG
>HF987895.1:34750-65349 GCA_000431135.1 Clostridium sp. CAG:590 | reverse complement strand
CTCATCGCCGCGGATCTCACACTGATTTTCCTTCAACATGGCAATCAACATAGGCATAACCGTATCTGCAATATCCTTATGTACGACCAGGGACTCGCAGGCGTTGCATACGCCAAGCCGCTGTAATTTGGCATTTTTCACAATGTTTACAGCCATTGCAGGATCAGCAGATGCATCAATATATACGTGACAGTTTCCGGTACCCGTTTCGATAACCGGTACAGTTGCATTCTGAACAACGGAACGAATCAGTCCGGCACCACCACGTGGAATCAGTACATCGATATATTCATTCAAACGCATCAGTTTTGTGGCAGTTTCACGACTGGTATCCTCCAATAAAAAGATCGCATCCGATGTTACATGCATCTCTTCCAATGATTCTTTGATAATAGCAACCAGCGCAATATTGGAATGAATGGCATCGGAACCGCCTCTTAATATTACGGCATTGCTTGTCTTGAAACATAGAGAAAAAGCATCTACCGTAACGTTTGGGCGGGATTCGTAAATGATACCGATCACACCTAACGGTACTCTTTTTTTCCCGATCATTAATCCATTTGGACGCTCTTTCATGGATAACACCTCTCCGATCGGATCTTCTAACATAGCAACCTGGCGTACACCTTCTGCAATTCCTTCAATCCGCTCCGGTGTTAAACGCAGCCGGTCTAACAAAGAATCCGGCATCTGGTTTGCTTTGCCATTCGCAATATCCTTTTCATTCGCTTCTAAGATCATATCGGTATGATCGATCAGGTTTCTTGCTACGGTAAGAAGGCATGCGTTCTTAATCGGTTTTGATAATTTGTTGAGTGTCCGTGAAGCATTTTTTGCAAGTTGTCCCATTGTTGTTAATTCCATGATTCATTCCCCTTTCATTCATAAATGTGGTGTTCTGTGACCAGATAATCCGGCAGCCGGTCATGTTCCTCGTAAGGCAACGTATGATCGATTACCTGGAAATCATAACAAAGTGCTGCAGTTCTATGTTCAGTATGTGCTGACAAATATTTGTCATAATAGCCACCCCCATATCCAAGCCGGTGTCTTTGTGTATCAAATAAAAGTCCGGGCATCAATATCAGGGCGGTATTGGTCAATACACAGTCCGGAGATATTGTCTCCGGTTCCGCAATTCCATATGCACCTTTTTTCCATGTGGTATATGGTGTGATCTCATAAAATTCCATTGTCTTAGTCTGTTCATCCGTAACAGGTACATACACTTTCTTCTGATCATTCCACGCCTGTTTGCATATTGCATCACAGGATACTTCATTACGGAAAGCCTGATAGATACAGATATGGTTATACGCTTCATAAAATGCGGATTGGAATAATTGTTCGGCAATCTGTTTGGAACGCTCGTCGCATTCAGTTTTCGATAATTGTGCTCTTTTTTCCCGCATTTGTTTTCTTAAGAATTGTTTTTCCTGTTTATTTTCCATTGATATTGCGCTCCCGGACAATCTTAAGCGGCGTAATCGTGCCGTCCGGATTCTGAACACTCGTATTATCTAACTGACTCCGGATATTGTTTTTGATGGAATCAATATACTCCTGTCGCAGAATCTGTTGTTCTACTTTCTCTTCTTCTGTAAGACCTTCTGTTTTTGCTTTGTGATATAGTGCATTGATTCGTGCAATTTTTGTATCGTCCATAGATATCCCTTTCTTCTATATCTTTGAATTTGTTATATATTATCTGTAATACTTACAAATGATCGCTTCTGCCACTTTCATTCCGTCCATGGCAGCAGACATAATTCCACCGGCATAGCCTGCCCCTTCTCCGCAAGGATAGATTCCCTGAATGTTGGATTCGAAACTGTCAGAGCGTTCGATCCTGACTGGGGAGGAAGTACGGCTTTCCACACCGGAAACAATTACATCTCCATCTGAAAATCCGGGAATCTCCCGTTCAAAATGATGCATGCCCTCTATTATAGCATCCGATACAAAGGATGGCAAACAGGATGCTACATTACCACATGTATAGGATCCTTTGATCTGTGGGGTGATTCGGCCAACCGTATCGGAAGGCTGTTTCTTTTCAAAGTCTCCGAATCGTTGCACCAATACATTCCCGTTTCCCTGTTTGTAAACATTTTCTTCTAATTCCCGTTGAAATGCAATACCGGAAAGCGCGGAATCACTCCCATAATCTTCCCTGCGTACCGTTACAATAATGGCCGAATTGGAATTGACACTATCCCTGCCGCTGTAACTCATACCGTTAACTGCTGTATGTCCCGGCTCGGAAGAAGCGTTCACAACATATCCGCCCGGGCACATACAAAAAGAATATACTCCTCGTCCATTTTGCGCCTGATAGGTCAGTTTATATGGTGCTGCCGGCAATAATTGAGCTGCTTTTCCCTTACCATACATTGCCTCCTGTATCCATGTTGCAGGATGTTCCACACGTACTCCGATTGCAAAATCTTTCGAATGCATATTCAACCGGTGATCGTGCAGCATAGAAAAAGTATCTCTAGCGGAATGTCCGATTGCAAATATAACATGATTCGTTTCTACCCACGTTGTGGTATCCTTATGTAACAATTGAACGCCGCATATAGAACCGTTTTCAATACGGATATCAACTGCCTTAGTGTCAAATAAAAATAATCCTCCAAGATCCTCAATCTCTGTCCGAATCCCTTTTACAATCCGGATCAGAAGATCTGTTCCTACATGTGGTTTGTTATCATATAAAATAGATTCCGGAGCTCCATGTTTGACAAATTCCTCTAACACAAACCGGATTCGTCCGTATTTATCCTTGACCTGTGTATTCAGCTTGCCATCACTGAAAGTTCCGGCACCACCCTCACCAAATTGTACATTGCATTCGGGATTCAGCTTACCGGTATCCCAGAATGACTCGACCGCCTGTTTGCGATCATCCACGGTCAGACCTCGTTCCACAACAATCGGCGAAAATCCCTGTCTCGCAAGTAATAATGCACAAAAAAGTCCGGCAGGTCCGGAACCGATCACAAGCGGATGATGTTTCATTTGCTGTGAGCCGGGGATGGCAGGAGTATATTCCACCCTATTACTTAACATAATATTATTATCGTTAAGTTTCTGCACTAGTTTCTTTTCCTCTTTTAATTCTACACCAACCTGATAGACATAATATATATTCGGTTTTTTTCTGGCATCAATGGAACGCTTCAGTATATGATAAGGCGGAACGTCTTTTCGGCGCAATCTCTTTGCAATCTGGCGTTCTAATTCCTGTTTGTCGTTCTCTACTGATACTTTTATTCCTCTGATCTCAATCATACGAACCTCCAACCGTTTTCTTTTCAACAATACTTCCGGCAGCCTGAATTCCGGATAAGATTGCAAATGTCAGATTATATCCGCCACAAATGCCATTTATATCCAATAATTCTCCTGCAATATATACGCCCTTTTGTTTTCTGGATTCAAAGGTATTGATATCTATCTCATCTACTGCTACTCCTCCGGCTGTAACCTGTGCCTTATCAAAGTCTTCTTTCAGAATCGGTGTAAACATCATTTTCTTGCAATTAGAAACAATCCTGTTCCACTGTTTTTCTGTAATATCTGATACATGTAGATGTTCCTGAATCCGAAGCCGTTTTAATAAATAAGTTACAAAACCATTCGGAAATATCCCCTGCAGCAGAGTACGGATACTCTCCTGCGGTGCAGAGCATGCTTGTTGTAAAAGGTAATCATGCAGTTCATTCCATGACCATGCCGGTAAACAATCAATATGTAATGCATTGTGACATTCTGCTTCTGTAAAATAAGGAAGATGACAAGAAAGATTCATGATTACAATACCGGACACATTTGTTTCGTTGAATTGAATCTGACCGCTTTCCCGCCAACTCTGTTCTTTGTTCTGCTGCAATGTAACGGTACCATCGATCCTTACACCCTTAGCATATCTTAAATCCGGGTCATTCATATATATCGGACTTAATACTGCATGAACCGGAACGATCGTATGGGACAACATCTTAGCTAACTGATAACCGGATCGGCTGCCACCAAGCTTCGAAGCCGCTGCACCACCGGTTGCAAGAAATACAATACTGCTATGATATATATTATGTCCGGAATCGGTAATATCATATGTTGTTTTGGGGGAATGGGTATTTTTTTGAATGGAAATAACCTCTGTCTGAAACAAAAAATCAATCCCCATATCTAAGCATCTTTGATATATATGGTTTGTTACCTGTTTTGCCTGGTTTGATACCGGATAGTAATATCCGTTTCTGGAATAGGTCGGAATCCCCATTGTATACAAGAAATCGGTCACTTCTGATGCATTATGGGCATTCACCCATTGTTCTATAAATGCAGGATTGGAAGAATGATAGCACGAAGACTGAAATGCAGAATTCGTTACATTGCATTTGCCATTTCCTGAAGCGCTTAATTTACGTCCGCAAACAGATTCTTTTTCTAAAACCAGTATGTGCATGTGCGGTCTGTTTGCTGCAACCGTATAGGCGGCACACAGACCGGAAACTCCGGCACCTATAATGATCATATCGTATTTCATACTAAGCTTCAAACTCCTTTAGCTTGAATAATTTTCTAAAAAATTGTATAAATCGGTTTCATTCTCTAAATAATAACCTGACATCACAGAAGATCGGATGTCTTCCGGAAGCAGGTGGATTGGTATCTGCGTATATTCATATACCGTTTTCTCGTCACCATTCAGTATTACAACATATCCATTGAAAGATTTGGCATAATATCCGTTATAAACCGGCTGATCATATGTCTTCCGAAAATACAGGGTATTGCCCTGATAAGAAGTTAAGGTATAGGATATTAACCCCTTTTCCTGTTCCTCTTTGGGAATATGTTTCATGTAATCTGCTAAATAGCGTTGTACACCCTCTTTGTCACATCCGAGTAATGCCGGAATACCATCTATTTCTTCCGTTAAGAGACGATCTGTGTCCCGGTCATAATACTCCATTACAAAAGTAGTATCTTTTGTAATAGGAAATGGCGTCTTTGCTTTGGCTGTTGCAATATTCTGATAACTTCCATCTGCTGTGCGAATATATCGATCCGGATAAAAATATTGATATGCGACGGTAAAGGATACAGATAACAGGCCTATTGCAATTGCAAATATTGCAAATATAATGTTTCTTTTCATATTTTCCTCCAACTGAAATGTATAGGAAAAGTATGACCCGTTAAATGCAATCTTATTCAGTTTCGAGCATTTGGTCATTTTTAAGATCCGGTCTTAATATTCCATGTGAATCAAGAACATGATAAATGCCCTGTACCATATTGTTATATTTCTCCTGTAAACAAGCATAAGTTTCATTCAGATAACCGGTATCGCCATCATTTAATGAATGCTCCTGTTTCTCAGCCATGGCAGCCAGATCCGTTGCACCGAGAATCATCATTGAACTTTTGAGACCGTGAACTTCAATCATATAATCAGAGAATCGCTTATTAACGTAATGTTCCTGTAATTTCTGTCTTTTTTCCGGATATGTCTCAAGTGCCAAATTGAGGATCTCATAATATATAGTTGTATCCCCGTTACAGTATCCAAGACCGGTATTGAAATCAATCCGGTATTGTGCAAGTTCTCTTTGAAGGTCATCTGTCGGTATTATCCCGGCTTGTTCTCTGTCAGATGTCTCCGTATCAACGGCCTGCGTGCCGCAGGATATTCGTCCGGATTGCATGATCTGCTGCAATACTTCTTCTAATGCATCTTTGATCAATGGTTTGCTCAAATAATAATCAAATCCGTTATCGATCAAATATTCCATTGCACCATCTATGGCATTGGCAGTTAAGGCAACCATCACGGTACGAACCAGTACACCGGGCATTCTCTTCATACGATGCAATACTTCTACTCCATTCATATCCGGCATCATATGATCTAAAAAAATGATATCATAATGCTTGTTCTTAACAGATTGCAAGGCATTGGCACCATTTGAGGCAGTGTCAACCATCATGTGATATTTTTCTAAAAGCTGTCTTGTAACCAATAAATTGATGTCATTATCATCTACAACCAATACCTGATATTGCGGACAAGTTAAATAAACATTGTGTTCATCCTTAGCAAGTGCACATTCTATGTGACCGATAGGATCGGCATGCAACATACGTTGCTCAATGATAACCTCAAAAGTGGTACCCTTTCCGTAATCGCTATTGCATACCAAACTGCCTCCCATAAGATCAACGTAGCCTTTTACAATTGACAGTCCAAGACCGGAACCTTCTACTCCGAGATTCTCACGGGCATTGCTTCTTACAAACATACCAAATATCCGCTGCTGATCTTCTCTTCGGATTCCCACTCCGGTATCGGATATCTTAAAACGTACCTTAACACAATCGCCATGTTGTTCTATAAGCTTAACCTGAAAACAGATTTGTCCTTGTTTTGTGTATTTGATCGCATTATTCAAAAGATTGATCAAAACTTCCCGGATCTTAGTTACATCACCGGATAGCTTTGACGGAAAATCTTCCGGAATATCATAAACAAACGCAACATCTTTGGAATGAATCTGTGTTTTTGCCATAGAGATCATATCCGTAAACAGGGATGTTGTGGAATACTCATGTATGGATAACTCTACTTTGCCGGATTCAATTTTGGAAATATCTAATATCTCATTTACAATATTAAGCAAAGATTGTGCAGAACGATAAATATATCCTATTTGTTCTTTGATCTCCGGCAGATTGTCATTTTGCAAGGCGAGGGAAGAAAATCCCATAATCGCATTCATTGGTGTCCGTATCTCATGACTCATGTTTGCCAGAAAAACAGATTTGGCTTGATTTGCACGGTCTGCATCCTGCTTTAACAGAATCATCTCATCGGTATAACGGTTAATGAATGTCATATCAAAGATCCATGCAATATATCCTTTTACGGAAGATTCTTCCAAAAGTGGAGAAATTCGCACTTCATAATTCTTATTATTGTAGTTATATACCGATTCACTTTCCGTGTTAAATATCTTCGATACAAGTGCTTCTGTAGAACGGTCATCCATCAGCTCTGGGAATATCTCATGCGCAACCGTATTAGCATATACCAGCTGATAACTTGGATCAACGATCAGCAATCCTTCTTTGATGTTTTGGATGACATTTTCCCGGGCTACCTGCATAGTATCCAATAAACCGTAATTCAGTACATTTATTGTAACAAGACAACATGAAATAATAATACCGATCGGTGTAGGATCAAACTCGTTCAGTATTCCGGATAAATACAACGACAACATAATGGCAGGAAATACCCCTGCTAATAACAGAAGAAAAACTCTCTTGCGTTCATAGCCTTTGCGCTTAATACATTGTGTCAACGCCAAAAAGGCTGAATATCCGATCATAATAAGAGTGGATGCCATAAACAAATAATAACCCGGACCTCTTTCAAACTGTAAATGAGGAAAGAATCCTTTATTGGATAAGGATACATTTTTATAGTAGAATGTATGCTGTGTACAGGTTAATACCAATAATAGCATAAATGTATTGAATACAAAGAGACCATTTATTAATTTTTTGGAAATCTTAACATTACAATACCGGCATTCAAATAAAAGGAGAAATAAAATGACATAACTTTTTCCCAAATATCCAAAGCGGACTGCTAACAACATCTCCGATACATTCGTTGCCTGAATCTCGAACAGGTATGCAAGAATACTGATAAATGCACAAGATGATGCCAGCATTAAGATCTTCTGGTTCTCTGAACTTTTCTGTAACCCAACTACTAAAAGATTAGCAAATCCGATCACAACCCCTAATAATTGAATGTATAATAAAATATCGTACATAATTCCCTCTCATGTTAATTACAATACAAATCCCCTTGGTAATAGTTCCGATAATGAATAGGTCACTATCTCACCGTCTTGTTCTAATATTATATCAACATCCGGCATGAATTCATTCATTACCTGAAGACAGATTCCACACGGATATGCAGTAGATCCATCGGAAGCGGTAACCGCTATTCTGATAAATTCGCGTTCACCCTCGGATACTGCTTTGAAAATTGCAGTTCTTTCCGCACAATTGGTAGCTCCGTAGGATGCATTTTCTATATTACAGCCTGTATATATCCTGCCTTGTTTCGTCACTAAGGCAGCCCCTACCTGAAACTTAGAATAAGGAGCATATGCATTCTGTGATGCCTGCTTAGCGATTTGAATCAATTCTTCATTCGTCATATGGATGTCCTTCCCGTGTATAAAGGATAAGGGACTGTTTGAATCATTCAACAGTCCCTCTAAATGTTCTCTGTTCTATTGATTATTCAAAGGATACTCCGGCATTCTCTCCACTGCCGATAATCGAAATCCAGGTCTTACCGGGATTCAATAATAATTCCTGTCCGTCTTCTGTATAATACTTGGTAACTCCATCATTCGATTCCTTCTTCCATGTGATTGGAATCTCCTTGCCGTCTGTACAATAATATCCTTTTCCTTCCCCAACCTGTGTAAGCTCCTGAAGATCATTCTCCGGGTTAATACATTCATACTGTGAGATCTGAATAATAACATTCTTGAAATTCAATACATTATCATTCTCATCTGCTAAATTATCAACCTGAGGTGCATCATATTCATAACGGTCATATACTTTGGTCTCTTCGTTATAGATAAAATATGGTTTTGAATAATTACTGAAATTAACATGGATCTTGGAAGCAGCCTGTCCATCTGCTAATTCCGTTTCATTCTCATTAAATGATAATACTTTCTCATGAGAATCACTATATTCTGTTGAATATCCAAAATCCTGAATTCCCTTTACAATGCGCTCTCCTGATGTATATGCATTATGTGGTGCAACTCTGGAATCATCACGATAGAATCCTGTATCATATGTCAAACCATTGATATTATCAATTACATGCTTATCCAAGCGCTCTTTGGCCGGCTTAGACTGTCCGTAGTGAACATAGATTGCATTGTATTCATTCGCTATATTAATATAGTAATGTCTGGCACTCCGAATGGAACCAACCTTTTCCAAGTTCTCATAATTCGAATAAATTGCCATCAAACGGGTAATACCGCCTTCTACCATACACTCATATATAACGTCAGCCTGCTTCGTACTTGAGGACGGAAGCGCTTCTTTCAGGTTATTGATCATAACAGCAACCGGGCGACGGCTGACATAATCAGCAGACCATTCACCTGTCAATTCGTTGTAAGTCATTCCTGCATGGGAAGTATCTTCTGTTGTTGCCTCCTGTGTTGTTGTTGCTTCTGTTGTTGCCTCTGTTGTCTCTTCTTTTTTGCCACATCCAAACAATCCAAGTGCTGCGATTGTTAAAAAAGTAGCTGCAAGTATTCTTTTTCTCATAATCTTCTCCTTATTCTGTATAATCTCTGGTGTATCCGATGCTTTGTAAGATCTCATCCTGCATCTGTTCCATACGAATCCGTTCTTCATCGACCATGTGATCGTATCCGGATAGATGGAGCATACTATGTGCGAGCAAAAAAGCATATTCTCTTATAACACTGTGATTGTAAGCCTTTGCCTGTTCCTTTACTTTGTCAAGTGATATCATAATATCTCCTAACAACAGCTCACCGGTTGCAGCATCAAAATAGGATGCTTCATCATGCTCTACAATGGAAAAATCAGCCTCTGTCTCAAAATCAATCATAGGAAATGATAATACATCTGTTGGTGCGTTGATCTGACGTGTCTGTGCATTCACCGTCTGTATACCATCATTATCCGTCAATACAATATTCACTTCACATTCGTACGGACATTGGACATAATCAAGTGCGGCTTCAATTACGCGTGTGGCAATTGTCTCATAATCAATGCCAAGATCTATATCACATTCATTCTCTAATAAAATCGTCATTGTCTGATCCTGTCTTTCGTTCACAGTCATTATAATCGTATCATTGTCCCAGAAAATGTCTACATCTAGTCATATATCCTTGGAACATATCTATTATATACGATATATAGTGATAAATCAAGAATCTATGAACGGTTTCCTTTCTTATTGTGTCTTGATTCATAATCATCATAAGCTTTTACGATCTTCTGTACCAACGGATGTCTGACAACATCCTGGCTTGTCATCCGGCATACGGCAATCTCGTCTACATTCTTAAGAACCCGTAACGCTACATCTAAGCCGCTTACGGCATCTTTGGGAATATCTTTCTGGGACAGATCACCGGTTATGATTGCTTTTGATCCAAATCCGATACGGGTCAGAAACATCTTCATCTGGGCGGGGGTTGTGTTCTGTGCTTCATCTAATACAATAAATGCATTATCTAATGTTCTTCCACGCATATATGCAAGCGGAGCAACTTCTATCAATCCTTTTTCCATATTCTTCAGGAAACTGTCAGCGCCCATAATCTCATAAAGAGCATCATATAACGGACGCAGATATGGGTCAACCTTGCTTTGGAGATCTCCCGGCAAAAATCCAAGTTTCTCTCCTGCTTCTATTGCAGGACGTGTCAGAATGATCCGGTTGACTTCATCATTCTTAAATGCGGTGATTGCCTTTGCCATTGCCAGATATGTCTTACCGGTTCCTGCCGGACCAACGCCAAATACGATCATGTTCTTATCAATCGCATTCAGGTATTGTTTCTGTCCGATTGTCTTTGCTTTCACCGGTTTGCCATTGACCGTATGGCATATGATATCTTTATCTAATTCCACCACAGTATCTGAATGATGTTCCGCAGATAAGGATAATGCATAATTCACGTTCTGTTCTGTAATAGTATTCCCGCGTCTGGCGAGTGCAACTAATGAATGAATCACTTCGATTGTCTTGTCAACATTTGCTTCTTCCCCCATCACTTTTAACTCGGTATCTCTTAATACCATTGTAACCGCTAAATGCCGTTCAATCTTCTTAATATTCGAATCGAATTGGCCAAATACATTTGCAATGCAATCTGAAGGGATGGTGGTGCTTTTTTCACAAGTGCTCATACAAATCTCCTTTATTCCTGTATCTTTTCTAAATGATTCTGTGTTGTTTCACAAAAGGATGCAATTGGTTCATTCACAGTCAGTGTTCCCTTTGCAATCATTTTTTCATTCACTTTCTCTATTGTAACATTATTTTGAATGATTTCTACCTTTTTTTCTTTAAATTTTTGTATTTTATCTTTGAAATGTTTCTTCAGAATCTTCTTTGCATCAGCCTCTGTTCTTGTCATGGATTGCAGAGAATATGGTGTAACTTTCATTTTCTTATATCCAATCGGCAGATAATAATCATGTAATATACGCATTTTATGAATCTGAGTATAACAATCAATATTCTTTTCTCCTGACTTCGGGGCAATTGGCGTGAAGCAGTAATTCCCTACATAAAAGGAATAATATGATTTTGAATCCTTTGAGTAATTTTTTTTATAATATTGCAGATTGACACAATCTTCGTATGTCACATTTGTTGTTCCGTAGATATCTCCATCCGCCTGAATATAATTAGTTTCAAGTATTTCGTTATTATCATCATATATATATACCGTTCCAGAGATCAGGACATCTCCTTTTTTGACGGTGTCCTTTACCTTCACGACAGGGGTCCCCTGGCGCGTGATCATTTTTGTAATAACCGCATCTTTTGCTGCTATAATATCTCCTTCTTTATTATCTTGTTCTTTTTTAGCGGGTGCGATTCCTTCTTCTAAATAAATGGTTAGGACGGTTCCTTTTAATTCGCAGCTGATCCACGCAATCTCACTAAAATCTGCACGTAATTGCTGTTCTAGTTTTGTACAATTGATTGTTTCTTTCCTGGTTCCGATAGGGATATACGAATCTTCTATACGTTTCCGGATGCTCGCAGCTACCAGCTGATCTTCCCCTGTTACCCTGACTTCCCAGATAAATAAAGACAGAACATATAATAACAACGCCGCAATTGCGAATCCTATCAGAAACATGGATCTTTTTTTATATTTCCGGATCAGAAAAGGAATACCGTATCGATTGAGAATTTTTATCTTCATATTGGTTTTATGAAGATAAGGTTTCATTTTTATCAGATTCTTCCGACCGGTGTAAAATCGATACCCACTTTCTGTGGTAGATACATCCCACACAACAATCTGATATTGGATGATCAGATTCATAAAGCGTTCAGGGGCAAATCCGGAAATCTCTACCGATACATACCCAAATACAAAGCGTAATATTCTTAAAAGCATAAATCTCCATTCGATACATACGTTATAGTCTCAATGGTTCCGATCACTTTCATGTCACTGCCGGAAAAATACTGTATGTGCATATGTTCACCACAAAAACGCAGAGTAAACTTTTTGCACGCAACAGCAATTTCTTCCGGAGTGTATAATAAGATTCCTTTGTAATTCTCTATAATCGCTTCGCGATTGCCGGATAATCGAACCAAAACATCGCCATATAATACATCGCCCGGTACGTTCACCTTATTCCACCTGTCATAGTTTCTCATTTCAATATATGTTTTTCAAAACGGTTATATGTCAATGATTCTACGTTTGTCATCACGAAAAAAGGGTTATTGCTAATTAAAGCAATAACCCTGATAAATTCGTATTATTTGAATTTTCTTTTTCTAGCTGCCTCAGACTTTTTCTTACGTCTAACGCTTGGCTTCTCGTAATGCTCTCTCTTACGAATCTCCTGCTGAATACCAGCCTTCGCGCAATTTCTCTTGAAACGACGAAGAGCGCTGTCTAAAGTCTCATTTTCTTTAACAATAACATTTGACATTCTCTCACCCGACCTCCCTTCAGTTGCATATTGTGTCTGCCATACAACCTTGGGTTATTTAAAACACAAATAAGATTATAGCATAAAATATGGATACGTCAAGCATTTTGTCAATAAATTAAAAACAAAATGCCTGACAATATTTACGGATTAAGACAACTGACCGGAAGCAACTTCCTTCGCTTTGGCAATTGCATCTGCAATACCAGCAGGATTCTTTCCGCCTGCCTGAGCCATATTCGGACGACCACCGCCGCCACCTCCGACAAGTGGGGCAACTTCTTTGATCAGGTTACCGGCATGGGCACCATTCTTTACTGCACCATCGGTTGCCATTGCGATCAGGTTAACTTTTCCGTCATTGACAGAGGCAATTACAACAATGCCTTCACCAACTTTTGCCTTTAACTGATCACCCAGATCACGAAGACCATTCATATCAACACCTTCAACAGAAGTTGCCAATACATGATAATCTCCTACCGTGATCATATCAGAGGTTACATCACCTAATGATTCGTTGGCAAGTTTGGCCTTTAATGATTCATTCTCGGATGTAAGTTCTTTTACTTCCTTTAATGTGTGACTCAATTTATCTAATAACTGATCCGGTGTTGCCTTTAATAAAGCAGCCGCCTCATTTACCTTTGCTTCCATCTCCTTGTAGTATGCAAACACACCACTTCCGGTCAAAGCTTCAATACGTCTTACGCCAGCGGCAATTCCAGATTCGGAAACGATCTTAAATGTTGTGATCATTCCGGTATTCGCTACATGGGTACCACCACAAAGCTCTACTGAAAAATCAGACATATTAACGACACGTACGGTATCGCCGTATTTCTCGCCGAACAATGCCATTGCACCGGTCTTCTTTGCTTCTTCGATCGGCATTTCTTTGATGATAACCGGCAACGCTTTGGCAATCTCTTCATTGACAATATTCTCAACCTTTGTAATCTCTTCCGGTGTCATTGGAGAGAAATGAGAAAAGTCAAATCTTAAACGATCCGGAGTAACCAAAGATCCCTTCTGTTCTACATGATCACCTAATACCATCTTCAGTGCTTTCTGTAACAAGTGGGTTGCACTGTGATTCTTACAGATATCTGCACGTTTTGCGGTATCAATGGAAAGGGTTACCTGATCTCCAACCTTGAACATGCCTTTTGTCACTTTACCGATGTGTCCGTATTTGCCACCCTTTAATTTGATCGTATCTTTAACGACAAATTCCGCACCGTCTGAAGTGATCACACCACAGTCACCCTGCTGACCACCCATGGTTGCATAAAACGGAGTCTGTTCTGCAAATAAAGTAGCCTCATCTCCTTCGGCAATTGCTTCCACCAATGCATCTGTTGTCAAAACGGTGATGGTTGAAGTGCAGCTATCGTTATCATAGCCGACAAACTCTGTTGTGATTGCAGGATCAATCTCGTCATATACCGTTGCATCGGCTCCCATGTAATTGGTCGTCTTTCTTGCACTACGTGCTTTGGTACGCTGTTCTTCCATGCAGGCTTTGAATCCTGCTTCATCAATGGAATATCCCTTTTCTTCCAGAATCTCCTTGGTCAGATCAACAGGGAATCCATAAGTGTCGTATAACTTGAATACATCTGCACCATTTAATGTCTTGTCACCCTTGTCGGCAAGAGATGTCTCCATGTCTGTAAGAATAGCAAGTCCCTGATCGATCGTCTTATTAAACTGATTCTCTTCCTGTGTCAATACACGGAAAATGAATTCTTTCTTCTCTTCTAATTCCGGATAACCGTCCTTGGAACCTTCGATTACAGTCTCGGAAAGTTTTGCTAAAAATGTTCCTTCAATGCCAAGTAAACGTCCATGTCTTGCTGCACGACGGATCAGACGACGAAGTACATAGCCTCTTCCTTCATTGGATGGCATAATTCCATCTGAGATCATAAATGTAGCAGAACGGATATGGTCCGTGATCAAACGGATGGAAACGTCTTTTTCATCATCAATATGGTATTGTGTATGTGCAAATTCACATACTTTGTTCCGTAACGCTTCGATTGTGTCTACATCAAAGATGGAATCTACATCCTGAACAACGGAAGCCAAACGCTCCAATCCCATACCTGTATCAATATTCTTATGCTCTAATTCGGTATAGTTGCCGTGACCGTCGTTATCAAACTGTGTAAATACGTTGTTCCAGATCTCCATATACCGGTCACAGTCACAGCCAACTGTACAATCCGGTTTGCCACAACCGTATTTTTCTCCACGATCGTAGTAAATTTCGGAACAAGGTCCACAAGGTCCGGAACCATGCTCCCAGAAGTTATCCTCTTTTCCAAAACGATAGATCCGCTCCTTTGGAATTCCAATCTGTTTATTCCAAATGTCAAATGCTTCATCATCTTCTAAATATACAGAAGGATATAAACGATCCGGATCCATTTCCAATACTTCTGTCAGGAATTCCCATGACCATGTGATCGCTTCTTTTTTGAAATAGTCACCAAACGAGAAGTTACCGAGCATCTCAAAGAATGTACCGTGGCGAGCTGTCTTACCGACATTCTCAATATCACCTGTACGAATACATTTCTGACAGGTAGTAACACGTTTTCTTGGTGGAATCTCCTGTCCGGTAAAATATGGTTTAAGAGGTGCCATACCTGCATTGATCAATAATAAAGAATTATCATTGTGTGGGACTAATGAAAAGCTGTTCATTTTGAGATGTCCCTTGCTCTCAAAAAATTCAAGATACATTTTTCTTAATTCATTTAAACCGTATTTCTTCACAATCGTTTCCTCACTTACTATAAAAATATCGTAACCCTATGATTAAAACTTATTCTGTTTCTTTTTCTGTTTTCTTTTCCTGCTCTGCAGCCTCTAAAAGCTGTTTCTTTTTCTGCTTTACATAGCATACAACTCCTGCAACTGCAATCGCACCCAATACGATATACTTAAACGTATATGTTAACAACTCACTTAAAAATGCCATATACATACCTCCATAAATTCATAGATATTAGTGTCTGTTATCTAATTCCTTTGTAATATCTTCCCATGTAACCCCACGTTCTACCATGAGAACCATACAGTGGTATAAGAAATCGGATATCTCGTATTTGATCTCTTCCGGATCCGGATTCTTTGCAGCGATCACAATCTCTGTACATTCTTCTCCGACTTTTTTTAGAATCTTATCGATTCCTTTATCAAATAAATAATTGGTGTAAGAACCTTCCTTCGGATGTAGCTTCCTGTCTGCGATCGTATTATACACCTCGTTAAATACCATCAAAGGATTGGTATTGTCATATTCCTTCTTCGCAAGCGGAGTAAAGAAACAGGTCGGATTACCGGTGTGACATGCAACCCCGATCTGCGATACCTTCGCTAAGATCGTATCCTTGTCACAGTCAATGGTAAGCTCTTTTACAAACTGGAAATGACCGCTTTCTTCGCCCTTCATCCAAAGTTTCTGACGGCTTCTCGAAAAGTATGTCATTCTGCCTGTCTCTAACGTCTTTGCATAGGACTCTTTGTTCATATATGCCATCATCAAAACTTCCTGTGTCTTGTAATCCTGGACAATGCAAGGAATCAACCCGTCAGAATTCAGCTTGAATGTATCAAAATCCAATGCACTTTCGAATGTATTTACTTCTATATTCTTACCGGCAAGGTAATGTTTTATTTGCATGATGTTAACAAATGTTTCACCTGTATATAGAATCTTATCGGCATTACTGTCCGAAATGATCTTAGCAAGCTGCTCTTCATTCATGGAATCTACATCAATCATAACCGGAATGTCTAATGCCTGTTTGATATCATAAACTCTTTGTTCCATACCCGGTGTGAAACCTAATAACCATATAGCACCTGCACCCATTTCTTCGCATTTGACAGCAAAAGATGTGACATCTACATCACTCATATCAACTGCGACACCAATCTTTTCTTGGCCAAAGCGTTCGGACATTTCCTTTACAAAATGAATATCCAATCTTGCTGCGTGTTTCATATACACCATGGATGCACCGGCATAAAGCATTTTCTTTACATCTTCTAAACGTTTGACACCACCGCCAACGATCAACGGAACTTCCGCAGTATCCGCAATCTTTTTCATAAATTCCACATCCGGTTCTCTGTTTTCTTCAATTGCACTCATATCCATAAATGCAATCTCATCCGCACCGTTATTGGAATAATGCACTGCGGCTTCTATTGCATTTACTTTGTTTAAACCGGCAATCAGCTTCACATAACTCATAATTTCCTCCTTATAACGAACCCTTTGTTGAAAGAATGGTATCTTTCATCCGAGGATCAATCTGGGTGGCTTCATCTAATGCCTTTCCAAATGCTTTAAATGCCGCCTCAATCAAATGGTGATTGTTACTTCCGTCTAATTGTTTCAAATGCAGGTTCATTCCTGCACTGTAAGAAACTGCATAAAAGAATTCTTTTACCATCTCGGTATCAAAATATCCAACCTGATCTACTGTCAGGTTCATATCATAACAAAAATAAGGTCTTCCGGACAAATCCAATGCACATAGCATCAATGTCTCGTCCATTGGTAAGATTCTCTGCCCGTATCTTCGGATTCCTTTTTTATCTCCAATTGCTTTCTTGATCGCCTGTCCTAAAACAATTCCGGTGTCTTCTATCGTATGATGAGAATCTACATAAAGATCTCCCTTTGCAAGTACCTTCAGATCAAAGAATCCATGTCTTGCAAATGAATTCAGCATATGGTCGAAAAAACCAATCCCTGTATCAATCTTTGTCTGTCCGGAACCATCAATGTGAAGTTCTAGCTTGATATCTGTCTCGTTCGTTTTTCTTTCAATGTAAGCAATCCTGCCTGCCACTGTGCCTCTCTCCTTCCGATGTATCACAAATATTAGTAACCGCTACGGCTCATTGTATCACATATTATGGAAAAATACTATATTGCGACCGGATCAATCTTCAAACCGTACACGGATGGAATTCGCATGTGCAGTCAGTTGTTCGCTCGTAGCAAAATCAATAATATCCTGATGAATCGGCTCTAAGGCTTCTCTCGAATAATAGATAATGCTGGATTTCTTAATGAAATCGTCCACACTAAGCGGTGAGAAGAATTTGGCAGTTCCATTCGTAGGAAGTACATGGTTTGGACCCGCAAAATAATCTCCCAACGGTTCAGATGAATACTCACCAATAAAGATCGCTCCGGCATTTCTCACCTTCATCATAACTTCAAACGGATTCTTTGTCACAATCTCTAAATGTTCACTTGCAATATCATTTACAGCCTCAATCGCTTCATCTAACGAGTCGGCAATTAATATATATCCATAATTATCTAATGATTTCTGAATGATCTCTTTTCGGCTTAACTGTGCAACAAACTTGTCAACCTCTTCGCTTACATTCTTTGCCAGTTCTTCAGAAGTGGTTACTAAAATAGCAGATGCCAATTCATCATGCTCTGCCTGAGATAACAGATCTGCCGCAACATATCTTGCATTTGCACTCTCATCTGCCAGAACCATGATCTCAGACGGTCCCGCAATGGAATCAATGCTGACATAACCGTATACCGCACGTTTGGCAAGTGCAACAAAAATGTTACCCGGACCAACAATCTTATCCACTTTCGGAATCGATTCTGTTCCAAAGGCTAACGCAGCAACTGCCTGTGCACCGCCTGCCTTATATATCGCATCTGCACCGGCTTCGTTCGCAGCAACCAATGTTGTCGGATATACTTTTCCTTCCGCATTACAAGGTGTTGTCATAATAATATTCGGAACACCTGCTACCTTTGCCGGTACAATATTCATCAATACAGAAGAAGGATACACTGCTTTTCCGCCAGGAACATATACACCAACAGAGTGAAGCGGTGTTACTTTCTGTCCTAACATAGTTCCGTTTTCACCGGAATCAAACCAACTGTATTGTTTCTGTTTTTCATGATATGTACGGATATTTACTAATGCTTTACGGATGACTTCTACCAGATGCGGATCTACTTCGTTATATGCCGCTTCCATCTCTTCTTTTGTCACCTTGACATTGGAACCGGTGATCTTCGCATGATCGAACTTTTCGGTATATGCAAATAACGCCTGATCTTTGTTCTCTCTTACATCATCTACGATTGCCTGTACCGTATCCGCATATTCTGTATAATTATTCGGACTTCTCTTTAACAGATCATTTAACAGATTCTCTTTTGTCTCTTTCGTCAGTTTTACAGTTCGCATCCTTTTACCCTCTTTCGTTATTGTTCATATATCAATTTCTTTAAATCATTAACAATTGTCAGAATTCTTTGCTGTTCCATCTTCAGACTAACCTTGTTCACGACCATTCTGCAAGAAAGAGGACAAACCTCTTCTAATACCGTCAGTCCGTTCTCGCGAAGAGTGGTCCCTGTCTCAACAATATCTACAATTACATCAGAGAGGTCTACGATCGGTGCCAATTCGACGGAACCGTTCAATTTGATAATCTCGACCGTCTGATTTTTCTTGGATTGAAAATAATTCTTTGCAATATTCGGATATTTGCTGGCTACACGGATGATTTCATTCTTACTAAGAATCTCTCTTGCACTTTCCGGACCGCAGACACACATTCTGCATTTTCCGAAACCAAGATCTAATACTTCATATATATTGTCACGATCTTCTTCTAATATTGTATCTTTTCCGACCACGCCGATATCTGCTGCTCCATATTCAACATAAGTTGGAACATCACCGGCTTTTGCAAGGAAAAAACGCAGTTTCAATTCTTCGTTAGTGAAGATAAGTTTCCGTGTATCAGGGTCTTTCATTTCCTCGCATGTTATACCGATCTGCTCTAAATATGCAAGTGTCTTCTTTGCAAGTCTTCCTTTTGCCAACGCAAATGTAATATATCTCATGTCAAACCTCATTTCTGAATGCTATCATTAACAAAATTCAATGTCTTCAATCAACGCACTTCCAATATCTTCCGCAACAAAATCATATACATCCACCGTCTTATCGGATGTCAGATAAAACATGCTGGAAAAATGATTGTGTTTTCCGTATTCCGCATAATCTTTTACGTCTTTTTTCTTGGATTTGCGGATCAGTTCTACTTTTCGATCTGATTTACGAAGATGATTGGCAAATCGAATGGCATATTTCTGATATTCTATATCGTACAGGATAATACTGTCTGAATTATCAATTGACACTTCTACTTTCTGACTTGTAATGGCTTTCATTAAATCCTCAATATAGAATGCAAAACCGATCGCCGGAGCATTTTTACCATACTGCTCTAACAGATTATTGTACCGGCCGCCTTTTACAACGGCATCGCCCGTTCCGAATGTATATCCACGGAACATGATTCCGGTATAATATTCATAACGGCTTAACAGCGAAAAATCAAAGCTGATATACTGCTCATATCCGGAATAGGATAATGCAGTATATACCTTTTCAAGCCGGTTGATCGCTTCCAACGAAGTTGGATTGCTGACAAGTTGCTTTGCACGTTCTAACATTTCACAACCACCAAATAACTGATCAAAGCTCAATAACACTTTCTTTACCGAATCGGATAAATTTAATTCTTTTACGAGTGATTCCAGGCCGAAGAAGTTCCGGTTATGAATATACTTGCGAATCTCTTCCGCTGTTTCTTTGGAAAGACTGGCCTCTTCTAATATTCCTTTGAAAAATTCTACTTCTCCAATCTCTATCTGGAATTCTTTAAATCCTGCCGCCAAAAAACAATCGATCACAGTCGCAATGACTTCTGCATCCGCTGCTGAAGAATCATCATTGATCAGCTCTGCACCTAACTGTGTGATTTGGTGGGATTTGCCCTGATGATTGTGGGTATTTAAAAAGGTGTCTCCCTGATAACACAAACGGATTGGCAGATCTTCTTCGCTGTAATACTTGGCTACGCATCGTGCAATACTTGGTGTAATATCCGGTCTTAATACCAATGTGTTATTATCCCGGTCAAAAAACTTGTACATCTCATTTGATGCGGCGGATCCTTTATCCTGATTGAAAATATCAAAAAACTCAAACGTTGGAGTCTCGATATCATTATAACTATATAAAGAGAGGACGTGATGCATTTTGGAAAGAACCTTTCGTTTCTTCTTGCATTCATTATCATAGATATCTCTTACTCCTTCCGGAGTGTGCAATAGTTTTTCCATCTCTTTTCTCCTTTGGTAAAATGTGGTAATTATTTCTGATATTTTGCAATATGCTTTGCGATCAATTCTTCATCTTCAAAATAATTGATCTTCATAGCAGCCTTTACATCAGCTAATGTCTTAGCCGCAACTTTTTCTGCCTCTTCACTGCCCTTCTTAAGAATATCATATACATAGGCAATATCTTTTTCGTATTCATGTCTGCGGTTGCGGATTGGCTCTAACTCTTCCTGCATTACGTTGTTGAGGAAGTTCTTAACCTTTACATCTCCTAAACCACCTCTTGTATAATGATCTTTTAATTCCTGTAAATTCGCATATTCCGGAAGATAACGTTCGAAATGTTCCGGTTTTGAAAATGCATCCAGATAAGTAAATACGGTATTACCTTCTAACTTGCCAGGATCGGTGATCTTAATATGATCCGGATCGGTATACATACTCATGATCTTATTTTTGATCTCATTCGGTTCCTCTGATAAATAAATGCAGTTGCCTAATGATTTACTCATCTTTGCCTTTCCGTCAATTCCCGGAAGTCGCAGACAGGCTTCGTTCTCCGGAAGAAGAATACTTGGATCAGTCAAAGCTTCTCCATATACACTGTTAAACTTATGTACGATCTCCTTTGTCTGTTCGAGCATCGGCATCTGGTCTTCCCCTGCCGGAACCGTAGTTGCCTGAAATGCGGTAATATCTGCTGCCTGGCTGATCGGATATGTAAAGAAACCAACCGGAATACTTGTTTCAAAGTTACGCATCTTAATCTCTGATTTTACGGTTGGATTTCTCTGTAAGCGGGAAACGGTAACTAAATTCATATAATAAAATGTCAATTCCGTAAGTTCCGGAATCTGTGACTGAATTAAGATTGTCGATTTGTCCGGATCAATTCCACAGGCGAGATAATCAAGTGCAACTTCTATGATATTCTCACGAACCTTTTCCGGATCATCTGCATTATCGGTCAATGCCTGTGCATCTGCGATCATAATATATATCTTGTCATATTCTCCTGAATTCTGTAATTCTACTCTTCGTTTCAAAGAACCTACATAATGTCCTACATGTAACCGTCCGGTTGGTCTGTCTCCTGTTAAAATAATCTTTGACATTGTTTCTCTCTCCTTATAATCTGTAACAATTGTGCATAGCACATGTTACATAATAACAAATTCTGAATAATTATTCAAGTAATGGGTATATCAATTCATAATTCTCACATGATATGGATTCTCATTTATCCCGATCTGCCAGATCAATATTGATTGCTTCCAAATAATGAACAAGGGCAGCCCCTTCTGAATGTATAAAATAACGGGGATCTAATTCTTCATATTTGAAGTTCTTTGCATGCCCATCGCGTGTGATCCGCTCCACATATTCTGCCAGAACACGATAAGGCAGATAATAAAATTCATTTCTTGTGGTAAAATAGATCAATAAAAAACTGATCCCTCCCTGTTGTTCAAAACGTTTCATAAACTGCATCTGATGTTCATGTATATTCTGCATCGGAAAGGTATCCTTATGACATTCCTTTGCATCAAAGCAGATTGGAACAGACTGCGCCACCCCGATATAATCCACGGTAGAATCCTTTTCAAAATAGGCCAGTGTAATGTGTCTGGTCGCTTTGTCGATCTCGATCGGTGTGATCGGTGTCGGAATCTTCTGAACCAAAGCAAGTCCTTTTTCGATATATAGTTCATTTGTTGCGTTAATGAGCTCCTCGAATGTTGAACCCCGAAGCCCTCTTGAATTCCATGTTGCCACTGTATTGCCTCTTTCTATAACATCTTTTTCTCTAAGTCTTCTTTGGACTGAATAGAATCAAACATTGCGTAGATTGCCTGTAAAAACGGTTTCTCGGGCATTGCAGTAAAACTTTTTCCGGCCAGCACATTGTCTATGTCCTCCGGGAAATGAATATAAAATGCATGCAGTAACTGATGCCGTATCCCAAACGCACTCTTTATATATGCATTGACGGATTTAAGTCCGTATTTTCCATCCCCGATGATCGGATGTCCGACACTCTTTAAATGGGCGCGGATCTGATGGGTTTTTCCTGTCACAAGTTTTACTTTCAGCAGTGTGAAATTTTCTTTTCCGCTTTTTCCATGCGCAAGCGGTTGATACTGTGTCTCAATAAAAGCAGCCTCCTGATATCCATTTGTCAATGCCTCTTCCTTTGTCCGGAAGATCACAACCTGATTGTGGTTTTTCTTCTTACACAGGAATCCTTTTATTGTTGTCGCCTGAGTAACTGTTCCACAGACGATCGTCAGATAATATTTATCAATCGTTCGTGCCTTTAATACACGCGAAAGCATTTGTGTTCCTTTTAAAGACATGCCCGCTAAAATGATTCCACTCGTATTGCGATCAAGGCGATTGCATACCGAAGGGGTAAACAACGATAGCGAACCACCTTTCCATTTGTAATATTCTACAATCTGTTCATTTAACGAATAGTCCGAGGCAACCGCCTTTTGGGACAAGATGCCGGAAGGTTTGTTGAGAATCAGAACATCTTCATTTTCATAAAGAATTGGTATCTGTTTTAACGGATCTGATTTTTCAAATTTGTGGCAAGATGTACTCATCTGCGGAATCATACCATCCTTGCGAAAATTACATATGGTTTCATCCGACATGTAGATCTGAATCCGGTCGCCGGCTTTTAAGATTTCGCTGCCATCCGCTTTGCCATTGTTATATTTGATATTCTTCTTTCGCAGCATTTTATATAAAAAGCTCTGTGGGGCATTATCTAAATATCTGCCAAGAAATTTGTTCAGGCGTTGTCCTTCTGAAGAACTTTCAATCTTTATCTCCTGCATTCCCGTTACTCCTCTATACAACTGTTCATAAATACATACGCCGATCCTTACGCTTATACATGCGGGAGCAGCATGGATGCGGCATAGACCAATTTCATCGGTATTCCATAAATGGACAACTTCTTTTTGTTGCCGGCATCGGTCAACGCTTTTCTTACGACCGGTTCCGGCTTTACCATAACAAGTTTTTTAAATGGATTATAGGATCGTCCCTTGTTTGCAATTTCTAAAAATTCTGTATCGACCGGTCCCGGACAGACAATTGTCACAGCAATACAACGGTCCCGCAGTTCTGCCTGTAATGCCATTGAAAAGCGGAGAACAAATGCCTTAGATGCCGCATATACTGAAAATTCCTTTTGTGGGAAAAATGCAGAAGCAGAACACATCTGAATGATCCGGCTGTGTTTGGACATATATGGCAGTACCGTATGTGTTACCGCAGTCAAAGCCCGTGCGTTCAGATCGATCATATTCACTGCTTCTGTCCGGGTAATTCCGGCAAACACGCCACTGCGTCCGACACCTGCCGCATTCACAAGCATTCGTACATCCGGCTGTTCGGTTTCTAATATCCGGTCAAGTTGTTCCCATGCAGATTCCCTGCACAGATCCAGACAAATGCATCTGACATTGCATCGCATTACATTTTCCGCCAACAGATTCAATCGATCCTCTCTGCGTGCGATCATCCATATTTCGTGAATATGATGCATGTTCCGGTCAATCTGTCGTACAAATTCCCAGCCCATTCCGGAGGAGGCACCCGTAATAATAGCAACTGCTTTACTCATCTACATCCACCTCCAGCCCGGTAAGTATTTGTTCTTGATCGTTCCTCTTGTGTTCTTGCCGAAACCTAACGGATAATTATCCACGCAGATCAGACAGATGCCATCTTTTATAAGAGATTCTTCTTCTGCTGCCAATTCAATGGTTTCGCCCTTCAGATAACGGATCACACGGTTATCTTCTGCCGGTAATTTCAGTGTGTTGGCAAATTCATTTTCGTGTAAAAACATTGCAAGCGACTGGCTTGGCTCAAATCGGTTCTTTTTCATGTCCCCCATGTACAGCCCACAACGAAGAATCCGAAGACCTTTTATATACGGCATCTTTTGAGGAATATAAAATACACGCTCTTTCTGGACATCAATTCTTGACATGTCAAACGGATAGTCCAGACGATGAATAAATTCCTCTGCCTCCTTGCTTAGCTTGTCTTTTGAAAATACATACTCCGACACCGGCTGCACGACTGCCTGATCCTCCGGAATTCTTTTATGCACCAATGCAACAAAATGACCTTCACCCTTTATCCGATGTGGCCATAGGCGGCGGCATTTCTTCAAGTCCTCATTATGGGTATTGCCCCATTCCACATGTCCGGTATCAAATCCGTCAAACATTGGCAGTTCGACAAGTTCAAGGGAATCATCCAGCGATAAGAGATATTCGATGGACTGTTCATTTTCTTCCTTCGAGAACGTACAGGTGGAATATATGATCATTCCACCCGGTTTTAACATGGTAACCGCTTCTTTGAGTATTGAGCGCTGAAGCCCGACAAACAGATCCACTCCATTGCTTTCCCAGGCTTTCGTCATATTATTCTGCTTGCGGAACATTCCTTCTCCGGAACATGGTGCATCAATTAAGATCTTATCAAAAAATGCCGGAAAACGATTCGCAAGTGTGTTGGGCGGCTCACTTGTCACCAAAACATTGCCTACTCCAAATACTTCAATATTTTTAAGAAGTGCTTTTGCTCTGGAATTGCTGATATCATTCGTTATCAGAAGTCCGGAGCCGTTTAATCTGGCGGCCAATTCTGTTGATTTGCCTCCCGGTGCCGCACACAGATCCAATACAACATCTCCTTCCTCGATTGGAAGCAGACTTGCTGTTGTCATGGCTGACGGCTCCTGTATATAATATAGTCCGGCAAAATAAAACGGATGTTTTGCCGGTTTTTCGCCTTTTTCGTAATAAAAACCATTCGGGCACCATGGAACCGGTGTCAGGTTATATGGCGAAATCTTCAAGAATTCGTCTACCGGGATCTTTGCAGTATTTACACGAAGTCCCTGATAGGATTCTTCGCTAAAAGAGGCCAGATAATTCTCATAATCTGACCCGAGCATCTCTTTCATTTTTGTTTCAAATGCAACTGGTAATTCCATACCATCCTCCGATTGTAATAAAATGTTCTAGCTCATTCTTTAATCAAGGCTTTGCGCCTTATATCCTTCTGAAATAATATCCAACTGCTTGGAAAAACGTTCTAACTGTTCCAGATCTCCGGATTGATATACCTTATAAAATTCATCCTGAATCTTCAAGACCTCTCGTTTGTTTGCAACCTTAAACAGATTCTGAATATTGATCAGTATGTCGGATACTAATGTTGCCTTGATCTGGAATATATTCTGTGCATCCATAATCTCATCACGCACAGAACCCATTTCTTCATCAAGTGTTATGATCGCATTCGATGCACTTAACAAACGCTCTTTGATATGCTCCGGCATATTCCCTTTATATTTGTATTGCAGGGAATGCTCAATCGTTGCCCAGAAGTTCATGGCAAGCGTACGGATCTGGATCTCTGCCTGAATACGTTTCGTTCCATCTAACGTATATACATCATAATATATGATCATATGATAACTTCGATAACCGCTTTCTTTCATGTTATGAATGTAATCCTTCTCCTGTATTACTTCCATATCTGTACGGTTATGTATGATCTCTACTACCTTCTCAATATCCTCTACAAACTGACACATAATACGAATTCCTGCCATATCCGAAATGCGATCATCAATCTCTTCAATTGCAATATTCTTTTTTTGCATCTTATCCAGAATACTGGATATCTTCTTTACCCGTCCGGTTACCTGCTCAATCGGTGAATACAATCCCGCATTCCGATATTCCTCAATAATGTGGTTAAATTTTACGATCAATTCATCCACTGCCAACCGGTAAGGATCTAATATCTCCCTCCAAAGTTGAATCTCCATAGTAACATCACCTCTTATACTATTCTATTTTTTTACATCACATATCATTTGCACAATTATAATTATTGTACCATATCTGTTTATAAAAGGAAAGAATTACTATTCTTCGATTTTCAACAAATACGGATACGGATCGACAGCTTTTTCATCCGTTCCATCCTGATAATAAATACCAAAATGAAGATGAACCGGAAATTTCCCTTTTGTTCCTTCCTCTCCCTCTCCGGTACTTCCCATAAAACCGATCCATTCTCCTGCCTGAACCTTTTTACCGACCTCCATTCCACCTGCATAGGACGACAGATGTGCATAGTAATAATANNAGATGTGCATAGTAATAATAGATTCCGGACGGGGCGGTAATTCCTATCCGATAACCGCCCAAATACAACCATCCGATATTCGTAACCTCTCCGTCTGTTGCACTCACAACCGGAATTCTTCCTTCTGTATTTTGTGTATCTAACAGATCGCATCCTTCATGACTTCCCTGTATCCGTCCTGCTCCATATGAATCCTCGTATGTTATCTCCGACCGAAATGCGGCAGGAACCGGAAAAGTATGAAGGTCTGAAATGATCGTGCGATTTAGCTGTTTCTTCTGTTGCTTTACTTTTCCTGCATGATGAACGGACCGTCCAATCTTCACATTCAAAGAAACAATGATTACTGCCTGCAATAACAGGATCAGAATAATAACTCCTATAACCGTGATATTCCGCTCTTTATAACGAACATGCATAACAAAACCCTCCACACAACAATGTATGTATGGAGGGCGCTATTCATACGACAAATCCTGTATAAATTACAGTTCCATTTTAATTCTTTGAATAATATAATTTGCTTTTTCGTATACATCTAACGGATCAACCGGAAGGTGATAGGTGCCGTTCGCATACAGAATATTTCCGGCAATCATGGTCATCAGAACATTTTCATTGCTTCCGCTGTAGATCAGATTATTCACAAAATGATTCATCGGCTGCATATTCGGTTTTAACAGATCGATCAATACCAGATCTGCCTGTTTTCCTTCGGCAATTGCGTTGCAGTCTGATAATCCTAACAGATTAGCACCATTAACGGTTGCCATTCTAAGAACCTGTTCCGGTGATACTGCCGAAGCGTTGTGGTATTTGACTTTTTGCAGTGTTGCTGTCAGATACATTTCTTTGAAAAAATTCAAGTTGTTATTACTTGCCGGACCATCCGTTCCGATCGCTACCGGGATATTTTCTTTCACATACTCTGTCACCGGAGCAATGCCGCTTGCTAATTTCAAATTCGAAGATGGATTCGTAACAACATATATACCTTTGTTCTTTAATACCTCACGATCCTCAATGCCGGTATACACCAGATGATGTCCCGCACCACCATGATCAAATAAACCGATCTTATCCATCAGGCAAACCGGTGTCATACCATAACGTTCGACACAGTCCTGCACTTCTTTTTCTGTCTCGCTGTTATGCATATATACCGGTGCTTTATAATCATGGGATAATACCGCGATCGCTTCGAGCAACTCTTTGCAACAGCTATACTCCGAATGAAAACCAAGCCGGTAATCCACCAGCGGATCACATTGGTGAAATTCCTTATAGTCATTCTCTAATGTACTGATTGCATCAGGAACATCTTCCTTGGAAGCACCAAATACCGTACCCGATAGTACAACACGATATCCAAGTTCTTTGCATGCTTTTGCAATTCTATCCGGATGAAAATACATTTCAAAACTTGTTGTAATTCCGCCACGGATATATTCCAACACAGCAAGCTGCATCAATGTATATACATCCTCTTCCTGCAATCTGGCTTCCGCAGGAAAGATCTTCTGATTCAGCCAATCCTGCAGCTGCATATCATCGGCATAGGATCTCAAAAAAGTCATCGGACCATGTGCATGACAATTTTTAAATCCGGGAATTAAGAGATTACCCATACAGTCAATCTGCTGGTCAAATCTTTCTTCGGAAAGTGCAACGGGTGTATCTTCCGGTATCACCCGCTCGATCCGGTCCTTGTTCACCCAGACTTCACCGAAAAAAACAGGATCATTTTCTAACATTGTCAAAATTCTTGCATGGTATAATCGAATCCGCATATTCTCACACCCTTTATAAATTCGCAATCACATGTTTTACAAGTTGTTGGAACATTGGTGCTGCCTGATCTGCAGCTTCTTTTACCTCTTCATGACACAAAGGTTTATCGCTGATTCCTGCAGCAAGATTAGAGATAAAGGAAATACCGCATATCTGCATTCCCATATGATTCGCAGCGATAGCTTCCACTGCGGTGCTCATTCCCACAGCAGAGGCACCTAACGCTTTACACATTCTGATCTCAGCCGGTGATTCATAACTAGGACCCGTCAATTGCAGATATACACCTTCCTGTAATGGAATATTTAACTCCTTTGCACTTTTTCGGATGCAATCCTGTAACGAGCGGTTATAAATCTCGCTCATATCCGGAAAACGTACACCGAACCTGTCCTCATTCCTGCCTAAAAGAGGATTGGGAACAAAGCAGGAAATATGATCCGTAATAAGCATGAGATCTCCGCAGGAAAATCCATCACCAAGTCCACCTGCAGCATTGGTCAGAAACAGAATCTCCGCACCCATTTCTTTCATCAAACGTACCGGAAGCACTACGTCTTCCATGGAATATCCTTCATAGTAATGGACACGTCCCTGCATGATCACAAGCGGTGTCTTGCCGATATAGCCAAACACAAAACGTCCTTTATGTCCTGCAACGGTCGATTGTGGGAAATCAGTAATCTCCGAATATGCAATTGTCGCTGTTATCTCAATCTGTTCTGCCAGATCCCCAAGCCCTGAACCTAACACCAGGGCAACCTTTGGCTGAAAATCCGTTATCTTTCGTACACATGCAAGACAACGTTCTACACGATCTGCTTTTTCACCCATATAATAACCTCCCGTTTCTTCTTTTGAAAATATCATTTTCAAAGATTATTTTCTGTTTTCATTATCCCAGAAATATACGATAACCGGATCGCCAAGTTCATAATTCTGGTACAATGTCTTTGCAAGATCAAGCGGAAGGTTCACACATCCATGTGATCCGCTATAATAATAGATACTTCCGCCATACTGACTTCTCCAACCGGCTGCATCATGAAGACCGATTCCGCCATTAAACTGAATCCAGTATGTAACCGGTGATTCGTAAGAATATTCATAGGTTGTCGTTGTTTTCTTAACTTTCTTTCCTTTTTTATTCTTTTTCGTTTCCGTTTTGGTAACCGGTACCTTTTCTCCACGAAGTACCGTTGGACTTAATTTATCCTGAATCTTATATAATCCAATACAGGTTCCCATACCGGCAGCTTCTTTACCGGATACACAATCTCCTTTTGCAATCAGCTTACCATCTTTATAACCAAATACTTTTTGTTCAGAGAGATTTACTTCAATATAGGTATCACCAATATCATTATCCCCTTTTAAAGAAATCCCTTTTTCATCAAATACAACATCTACAGTTGTTGACTTTCCGGCTTTTAATGCTTTGATCAAAGCATCTTCCGTCTCTTCCTGATTCATCTTATAACCAAATGCATCCCCATGCACTTTTACTTTCTTATCGTTAAATGATGTCGTAAATGTCCGGTCTGTTCCTAATGTATCGTATTCCTCTGCTAATTTGGCAACATATTTC
>HF987895.1:30782-34744 GCA_000431135.1 Clostridium sp. CAG:590 | reverse complement strand
TAATTTGGCAACATATTTCTTAACTTTCTGTTCAGAGAGCTCGTAAGAATCTCCTTTTTTCTCTAATACATTCTCATACAGATCCATACCCGGTTCTAACGTAAGATCATCTAACTGCAGCTTGATATTGCAATCTGCATATTTCCCAAGGGCTTTTAATTCTGTTGCCAGTTCCTCATCGTCAGAATATACCTCAGGCAATTCATAACAGCCTGAATCTTTCAGATTGACGGAAGACTGTACTGTTTTCAAATTCTCTTCTACAACAGTTTTAAATGTTTTTTCTTTGATCGTTGTTCCGAGAACTTCTTTTACGATCGTAAACTTTCCGTCTTCCACACCAACATAAGCGTCTTCCGGTGCTTCCATCTTCTTTTTATTGAGAATCTTCATGTCCTTGTAGACATCCTGTAATTCTTCCTCATCCCATGTTGCATCCGCAGACACCTGGTATTCATGATGCTTGAAGTAATTAACAAACCAGATATACGGTTTCTGCTCCTGCAAACATTTCTTAAAATCATCATGCAGCACAATCTTCATCGATATGTCTTTTCCGTTGATCATTACTTTTTCATTATCAATCGTTTCCAACGTTAATGCATAATTCGAATAAAACTGATCCAGTGTACTTTGGGCAGTCGCTGCATTCATACCGGATACTGCAATACCATTGATCGTCACGTCGGAATAATAATGTCCCGAAAAATAGACAAATCCCGCAATATACGCAATCAACAATACGCCAACGATACTTCCAAGCACAATTCCTAAGCCTTTCTTTTTGCTCTTTGGTTCAGACGGCCTGGTTTCCGGCTGTTGCTCCTTTGCTTTTTGTGCTGCTTCCTTCGCTTCAGCAATACGCTTACTCTGTGTAAGTGCCTTGTTGGAAACATCCGGATTCTTCTCAGAATCTTTCTCCTCAGCTTTTGCTTCTTTCTCCGGTTTCTTGTCAGCCTCTTTATTGTCAGCTTTTACTTCTTTTTCCGGTTGCTTGTCAGAATCTTTCTTCTCGTCTTTTACTTCTTCCGGATCTTTTTTAGATTCTTCCTTATTTGCTGCATTCATTTTCTCAGCTTCTTTTACAACATCAATTACATCATCCATTTCCTTCATTCCTGATCTCCCTCGTATGTATCATCGTTATATTTATATCTATCATTGTTTCAAAACGACCAGAATAATCTCCGGAACGTTATTCACACGAATTTTAAATGTGTGATTCCCCAAGCCACCACTTAATACCATATATTTCCCATTTCTCTCAAATAATCCTTTGTCATAACGTGGAAATATTCGAATCAACGGAGATATTACCCCTCCTAAGAACGGAATTCGTATCATTCCACCGTGAACATGCCCGGAAAAAGTAATATCCGCACCCCATGCGGCATACTCTTCAAAATATTCCGGATTATGTGCCAGAAATATATGAAAGGAATCCGGATCGCACGTACCAAAAAGCTGTTCTAAGTATTTCGGTGGCATTTGGGTGCGAACCCATCGTCTGTATAACTCCGGTGTCAGATTCAATCCGTGTAAGAATATCCGGTCTCCGTTTTTTTCATAAGTTTCTGTCCGGTCAAGTAACATATGAATCCGCGGATCGAGCCGGTTACGGAATGTTTCCCACATATCTTTGTATGTGTCCGTATAAATGCTTGCCCGCAATTCATGATTCCCCATACTGAAATATACCGGTGCAATATCACACAACGCATTCATTGTATCTGCCGCAAACAAAACATCCTGATCCGGTTTGCCGACGATCATATCACCCGTTACTACTATGATATCCGGTTCGCAGCATTTTAACCGTTCAAACAATATTTCATTGGCCGGACCAAAGCATGCATTATGCAAATCCGATAACTGTGCAATTCGAAATCCCTGAAATCCACTCGGAACCCGCCGGTTCTTTATTGTATATTCCGTCACAACCAGTTTACGGTTCTCGATATAACTGATCAGACAGATCATCAAAATACACACAATTAGAAGTATACTAATTATTAGCAATATGTTCAAGCCTATTTTCATTATAATCTCCTAAAGTATAATTATATATATGGGGTATGTCAAAAAACATTAATAGATATTCACATAACGTTGTAATATCCGGATAAATGCATGATGAAATTGTTGTTCTTCAATATTCTCCTCTGCTACCAGATCCACGCATCCAAGAACGGTACCGTCTAAAGAATATTCGATCTTTGCCACAACATCGCCCTTTTTGAAAGGAGCCTGATCCTTTACAGTGATCTGTTTCTTTTTGATCTGTTTGGTATCTACTGTCTGTGTAAATACATAATGGAATGAAGTGGCAGGTTTGACCTGAATCGTGTGCTGTACACCGTCTTTGATTGCAATCCGGCATTCCTTCGCCGAAACAACATCATCTTCATACACTTTACAATTTGCAAAACCATAATCCAACAATCGGGCAGCATCTGCATATCGGATCTCTTTTGTCTCAGAGCCCATCACTACTGCGATTAATGTCATGCCATTTCTTGTTGCCGTTGCAGACATGGAAAAACCGGCAGCCGAGGTGTATCCGGTTTTTAATCCGCTTGCCCCTTCGTATTTCTTTAAGAATTTGTTGGTATTCGCAAGCCCGAACTCAGACTCTCCCTTTTTCGTCTTATGTATGATCGTGTCCATCCATATCGTAGAATATTCGGTTACTTCCGGATGCTTTAACAATAAATGTCTGGATAAGACTGCAATATCCCTTGCACTCATCACATGTCCGTCCGCCTCTAATCCACACGCATTTTCGAAGTGTGTGTTAGTCATTCCGAGTTCTTTTGCTTTCTGATTCATCCGGTCTACAAATGCAGGCTCACTTCCGGCAATCGCTTCTCCCATTGCGACTGCTGCATCGTTCGCTGATGAAACGATCATACATTTTAACATATCCCGAACAGTTTGTGTTTCACCCACTTCAAGATATACCTGACTGCCTCCCATACCGGCGGCATGTTCCGACACGGTTATCGCATCCTCTAATGAGAACTTTCCGTCATCTATTGCATCAAATGCCAGCAACATCGTCATAATCTTTGTGACAGAAGCTGGTCTTCTTGCTGTATCGGCATCTTTTTCATATAATACTGCCCCGCTATTCAGTTCCATTAACAAAACCGATGGAGAAGTAATATCGAGATTCACATCTTCCGAACCTTTGGCTTGTTCAGAAGATGTCTCCTCTGTTGCAGATGTTGCACGGACTGATAATGCGTTATAGGTTGGAATACTCATAACAACTATCAGACCGATTGCCAACATGTTTTTTATAATCCTTGTCATATTCATTACTGACTGCCTAATCCGCTTTGTTCCATTCTATTACATAGATCCTCATTATATGACAGACCGCTATAAGTTTTCTTTTGTAATCACTTCATATACAACCGGGTTAGAATCCGGTCTGTGCTCTGATAAAGTATAAGCACCCATAAAACGATTTTTAGCTGCGGTTAATTTATCTTCATCATTACCATATAATACTGCTACACAGTCATCTTTTTCAACAAGATCTCCCAAATGTTTGCCAAGACGGATACCAACAGTCAGATCGATCACGCTGTCTTTTGTCTGTCTGCCACCACCTAAGATCAAAGAAGTCATACCAATCTCCTGATTGTCACAAGCTGCCAGATATACAGCATCCCCGGTCTGACCATGATATTGCATAAGATCCATTCCGGATACCTCAACCATGAGAGAGGCTTTATCAAAATGATCAAAATGATCAATACAGGAAATATCCCCTCCCTGCGCAGATACAAATTCTTTCATCTTCTGTAATGCTTTTCCGGAAGCAATAGCCTCTTCGATCAGATCTGCTGCAGCCGCTTTCGTAGCTGCTTTCTTCGCCGCTAAAAGCATATAGCAGGCTAACGTTTTGGATACTTCCATCAACCTTGCTTCTCCCTGTCCATGCAAGCATTCAA
>HF987895.1:29835-30709 GCA_000431135.1 Clostridium sp. CAG:590 | reverse complement strand
ATATCTGTAATGATCGCCGTGGTGTCTTTTCCTGCCATTGTTCCGATTGTTACCATTGTCTTAGCAAGCAGTCTTGCATCTTCTATCGTCTTCATAAAGGCTCCTGTTCCGACCTTTACATCCAATACAATAGCATCTGCACCGGCTGCTAATTTCTTACTCATAATACTTGCCGCGATCAGACTGACATTATCAACCGTTGCCGTTACATCCCGCAATGCATAGATCTTCTTATCCGCAGGTGCAAGATTAGCAGTCTGTCCGACAATTGCAAGGCCAACCTCATTTACCTGCCGGATAAAATCCTCCTCCGGAATCGATGTGCAAAATCCTTTAATTCCTTCCAGCTTGTCTATTGTTCCGCCGGTATGCCCTAACCCACGTCCGCTCATTTTGGCAACCGGAACACCAAGACTTGCAAGAATTGGTCCAACGATCAGACTGGTTTTATCTCCTACGCCTCCGGTAGAATGTTTATCCACCTTGATTCCGTGAATACCGGACAGATCTAACCGGTCCCCACTATCTGCCATTGCCATGGTAAGGTTTGTAGTCTCTTCATGATCCATTCCCTGAAAATAAACCGCCATCAAAAATGCCGACATCTGATAATCCGGAATACTTCCATCCGTAAATCCGGTTACCATATACTGTATCTCTTCTTCTGTCAGAGCGTTCCCATCTCTTTTTTTCATAATGATATCGTATGTGTTCATAAGAAGTCCTCCTTCTAACAATCGATCAGTTTCTTCTTAACGCTTGTACCGATCGGCAATGGTTGCACTCCGAAATTATCCGCAATGGTTGCTCCGATATCTGCAAATGTGTCAAGAATTCCAAGATCCACACCATGTTTCATTCCTTTGTGATACAT
>HF987895.1:29086-29788 GCA_000431135.1 Clostridium sp. CAG:590 | reverse complement strand
TGATCTGTTCCTTTATAGGTCGGATCGCACCCGTGGTCGGCATTAATGATAAGAAGATCGTCCTCATGCATCTTAGCAAAAATACGATTTAATTCTTCGTCAAATGTTTCCAGTCCTTGCGCATATCCCTCTACATCTCTGCGATGTCCCCAGGTAGAATCAAACTCTACCAGATTCGTAAAGATCAATCCTTCATATTGTGTATCCATAAAGTCCAATGTCTTGTCAATTCCATCTACATTACTCTTTGTATGCACGCTGTCACCGATTCCAACACCACAGAAGATGTCGTGAATCTTACCAACTGCAGCCACCCGGTATCCGGCATCTTTTAAATATGGCAACAAACTATTGACAGATGGTTTCAATGAAAAATCTCTTCGGTTAGCAGTTCTTACATATCTTCCGTCTTCCTTTACAAATGGTCTTGCAATCACTCTGGCAACTGCGTTCTCTCCGGTTAATAATCCTCTGGCAGTCTCACATATCCGGTATAATTCCTGAACCGGAATGACATCCTCATGTGCAGCAATCTGGAATACAGAATCAGCAGATGTATATATGATCGGATAACCGGTCTTAAGATGTTCATCTCCTAATACGTTGATGATCTCTGTTCCACTTGCAACCCGGTTGCCCAGATATCCTTTGCATCCGGTCTGTTCTAGGAATTGCTGCATGATCTCTTCCGGAAAACCATCC
>HF987895.1:8771-29075 GCA_000431135.1 Clostridium sp. CAG:590 | reverse complement strand
GAAAACCATCCGGATAAGTCGGAAACGGCTGTTTGGTCTCAATTCCGGTCATTTCCCAATGGCCGGTCGTTGTATCTTTTCCCATAGAGATCTCTCTTGCTTTTCCATATGCACCGATCGGTACGGTGTCTTTTTTCGGAAGGGAAGTTCCTGTGATGGAAAACAATCCCAATCGTTCCATATTCGGTACGTGAAGATATCCCCGTTTCTTGATTATATTCCCAATCGTATCTGCTCCAACATCGCCAAATACTTCAGCATCCGGAGCTTCCCCAATTCCCACGCTGTCAATAACAATCCATATCACTCTCCTAAACATATCAATCCCTCCAATCATTCTCCATAAATCCAACACATTGTTATTATACACTATTTTGCAAAGAATCCGCAACTTAAAGTGGATGAACATACACTGTAATCTGATGCAAAAATGGCATATACAGATATGATCCGTTCTGTATATGCCATTCATATTCTAATAGTGAAATGATCCTTTTATAGGAGATCTGCCATCTCCAATAAGAGACGTTCTGATTTGTCCCAGCCAAGACAAGGATCTGTGATAGATTTACCATAGCAGCCGGCTCCGATTGCCTGATTACCATCCTCAATATATGATTCAACCATAACACCTTTTACAAGTTTGGCAACATCTTTGCTGTGACGCATACTATGGAGGATCTCTTTTACGATACGAGGCTGTTCTGCCCATTTCTTTCCGGAATTATTATGGTTGGCATCCACGATAACTGCCGGATTCTTCAGTGTAGAAAACTTCTCATACGACTCATGCAGCATGATCAGATCTTCATAATGATAATTCGGAACAGAAACTCCGTGACGATTTAATGAGCCACGAAGGATACAGTGTGTCAACGGATTGCCGTCAGACTTTACTTCCCATCCGGATGTCATAAAGGTATGAGACGACTGTCCTGCAACACATGAATTCATCATAACGGAAAAGTCACCGGATGTCGGATTCTTCATTCCGACCGGAACATCAATTCCGGATGCGATCAAACGGTGGGACTGGTTCTCAACAGAACGGGCACCAATTGCAACATAAGATAAGATATCAGACATGTATGGCCAGTTGTCAGAATATAACATCTCATCTGCTGCGGTCAAACCTGTCTCGGCAATTGCATCAATATGCATCTTACGGATAGCTTTTAATCCTTCAATAAAATTCGGCTTTTCCTCCGGATTCGGCTGATGCAGCATACCCTTGTATCCGGAACCATTTGTTCTTGGTTTATTCGTATATATTCTTGGAATGATCAGAATCTTATCCTTGATCTTCTCCTGTACTTTGGCAAGACGGGTAATATAATCTAATACTGCTTCTTCATTATCCGCAGAACATGGTCCGATAATAGCAAGAAACTTATCCGACTCTCCGGTAAATATCTTTTTAATCTCATTGTCTCTTTCCTGTTTTACTTTTACCAACTGCTCACTCATTGGATATAATTCCTTGATCTCTTCAGCAGAAGGTACCTGGCAAATATAATGTAAACTCATAATTCAAGCACTCCTTTGTGTATGTTTCTCAATTCTTTTTAGTAGTTTAGCACGTTAAAGTCTAAAAGTCAACTGTTTGATACATAAAATATCGAAACAGAATATTTTTCAGTATATAGGAATATGTCAGCAGTGTTTTATTCTCTTTTGCATATAAAGGTAATATCTTGTATGGTTGTTTATCAATCTCAACTATGATCTTACCTACAGTCTCACCTTTTGTCACCGGTGCTTTGATGCTGCCCGGTACTTTTACCTGAAATGATACATTCTCACCTTGTTTCAAGAGCAACGAGACACTTTCCGCCACATAAGGTGTAATCGTTCCGCCTTCTATACTGTCAAACACTTGTATTGCGCCAAATTCCGTTCCTTTTCGGACAACTTCTTTTCTCTGGTATGCTTTTGATCCATAATCCATCAGACAGATCGTGTCTTTCCATTTGAATGTTTTATTCGGCGGCCATCCGCTTGCCAACACCACACTTACCAGACGGCGATCCTCTTTTTGCACTGCACCAACAAAACAATATCCTGCGTTACCTGTAAATCCGGTCTTGATTCCAATTGCCCCTTCATAGGATGTCAGAAAACGGTCTTTGTTATTCAAAGTAAAATTCCGCCCGGTTGCCTGTTCATGAAACGAATACGTTGGTGTCTGTATAATTCTGCAAAATTCTTCATTTTCAATCGCACTGCTTGCGATCAGTGCAAGATCATATGCAGTCGTATAGTGATCTTTATCATCTAATCCGTTCGGTGTAACAAAATGGGTGTTATCTGCTCCAAGTGTCTTTGCTTTCTCATTCATCAGTTGCGAAAATCCTTCCACACTCCCACCGATATGTTCTGCAATTGCCACTGCACTATCATTATGTGACTCCAACATCAAGGAATACAACAGATCCCCCAGACGATATTGTTCACCCGTTTTCATGCCAAGCTTAACCTTCGGCATGGATGCTGCATATTCCGATACCGTAACCACGCTATCCGGATTGCCCTGTTCAAGTGCAACCAGCAAAGTCATAATTTTGGTTGTGCTTGCCATCGGAACTTTGGTATAGCCATCCTTTTGGAATAGCACCCGGTGGTCATCCGCATCCATCAACAATGCATATTTTGCATGCAGCGTATCCGGTTCCTTAATCATCGTTTGTGCATTTGCCGGATAACTGTCATCCGTATGCTCCACAACCTCTTCTGCCCATTCAGCGGGATATGTTACATAATCCTGATCCGTCTCCTGCGGTGCAGTCATTTTATCAAGGGGATAAATGATCGCACAGCCGAGCACCAAAAAACTTGCAAATATCCATAATGCAGCCGGATCTTCTATGTACTTGGAAAATACAGAAGAAATGATATTACGAACGTTAGACGATTGAAAAAATGACATATCTTTCCACATAATCTGTTATCACAGTAGTATATGTCCGAATGAGATCATTTATGAATATTCACGGAATCAATCCTTTACCGGTGCAAAGGAAAGCTGTGCCTCTTCCATCGCCTGCTGCTTAAAGTCTTCAATCTTGTCCGGTGTGATCGTCGGTAATTCATCCGTAGACTGAACCCCAAAGCTTCTTAAAAAGTCGTCAGTTGTACCAAACAGGATCGGTCGTCCTGCCGCATCTAACCGTCCTACTTCATGAATCAGATTATACTCGACTAACTTGTTCACTGCATGGACGCAGGATACTCCACGAATCGCCTCGATCTCCTGTCTTGTGATCGGCTGCTTATATGCAACAATGGATAACGTCTCCAGCAACACATCGGTCAATACATGTTTCTTTGGAATATTCACAACTTTTACCAGTGTGTCATAATAATCCGATTTGGTACACATTTGAAAGGAATCTTCCAATTCGATAATTCTTACACCACGATCGACACTGTCATACTTGTCCATCATGTTATGAATGATCTTCACAACGGTAGCGGTATCCATGTCTAACGCTTTTGCAATCCGTTCCCGTTCTACTGCTTCCCCTACCGAGAACAGTATTGCTTCAATTCTTCCCTCTATTACATTGATATCCTGTTCCATTTATTCTTCTCCTGTTTCACTGCCTGTCTCTTGATTCTCTTCTTCCGTAACTGCCGCTTCGTCCGGATCATCAGCAAAAGTCACCTCATCCTCTAACCGATTCTCACTCTCTGATGTGACTTCTATCTCATCCAAAGAATCAATTACAATCTCTCCAAATGTCTCTTCCTGACGAATGGTAATCGCTCCTACCTTCATCAGTTCTAAGATCGACATAAACGTAATGATAATGTTCATCCGGGTTGGCTGTGTCTCTAACAATGTACGGAAATTAATTCCTTTTAATCCTCGAACCTCTTCACGGATCTGTACCATACGATCTTCAATATTGATCTCTTCCTTCTCTATCGTTCCAAATTTGGAACGGATCGGATCGATCTTATCCACCTGCTTACGCATGATAGACCGGAAGATGTCATTCAGCTTGCTAAGAGTTAAGCCATCCACCAATTCCGCCGGATCCACTTCTTCACGGTATTCTTCTACTTCCTTGGGAATGGTTGGTTTCTTATATAGATTATGCGAAGCATCTAACTCCATATCTTTAAGTTCTAATGCCGCATATTTGTACATCTTATATTCTAACAATCGTCTTACAAGTTCTGCTCTTGGATCTTCTTCCTCTTCTTCCTCTGTCTCTTCTCTCGGCAGCAACATCTTAGACTTGATCTGTAACAACGTTCCTGCCATCACAAGGAATTCGCTCATTACATCCATATCCTGTTCCTGCATCTCACTGACATAGGCAAGATACTGTTCCGTGATCGTTACGATCGGAATATCATATATATCTACTTTGTTCTTCTCAATCAAATGCAGCAAAAGATCCAATGGACCTTCAAATACATTCAGCTTGTACGCTATCTCCATACTTTCATCCTCATATCTATACTTGCAAAACGCCTATAGTATTATAGTATAATTTGATTCGAAAGACAAGTGTTCGTGGTCTCAATTGTGCCGGTTTCATTTTACATGGTACCCGACATCTTCAAACATATAATACAAAAGAGACTACTGCCTCATCATTCTAATATATTACAGCAATAGTCTCCATTTGTATTCATTATATAATTCTAATAGTTCTTTATCCTATTCTTAGAAGATAATCCCTTTTTCTTCAATAACTTCTTATAGGCAGTGCGTTTTTTCTTCGGTACTTTCACAACAACTTTCTTGGCAATTCCCTTAAATGCTTTCTTTGAAACCGTCTTAGTTGTCAGTTTCTTTGACTGGATGATAATTGTCTTAAGCTTCTTACATCCACTAAAGGCATAATTGCCAATTGACTGAATGTTGCTTCCTACCACAATCTTTGTTACCTTTTTATTGCCTTTCAATGCATTCTTGTCTATCTTAGTAACTTTGTAGATCTCACCGTTAATCTTAATCGTTGCCGGAATTGTAATAGTCTTAGCTTTGATAGTGACCGGTGCAATATAGGTTACATTCTTCTTAACCGTATCAGTTACGGTATACTTCGCATTTGACTTGTTATCTGTAATAGTATCTCCGTTCTTTGGCGACTGTGAAACAGTTGATCCTTCTGTTGGTTGCTGCGTAGCTACTGCGTCCTTCTTTGGAATTGTCTCAGTCTTAGTTACACCACATACCTTGCAAGAATATGTCTTAACTCCTTCCGCCGTTTCAGTCGCTTCCTTTGTTATCTTTCCATCATCCCATGCATGATCACTCTTTGGAATCTCTGTTATCTCCGTCTTTTCCTCACATCTGTTGCAGTGTCTCGACTTACTTCCGACAGACTTACAGGTTGCCTCTGTATCCACTGTAAAGTCTTTTGAAAATTCATGGTCGAGAGCATCTACATCCGTACCGGATTGTAGTTTCGTTCCACAATGCTTACAACAAGTGTCGCCGCTATATCCCTTGCCAGTACAGGTTGGTTCTACCGCATCTCTCACTTCAGAATCATGTGTAACCTGAATTGTGATTGCAATATCTGTTACTCCTTTATAATTCTTCGTATCTTCCGGAACATATTTTGCTTTTTTGATAATCTGTATTCCTGTCTCTGTGTCACCGGCTTCTAATGTGACATCCTCATCCGTCCACTCAAATCCGGTTGGAAGCTGCACTGCCGATAACTTAACTCCACATGTTGCAGAAATATCTGTTGGTGCTTGGTAAGACGGAACTGCTTTACTCACCGTAACATCAATCTTAACAGGTTCGGTATCGTTGTGATTCCGGTCACCAACCACTTTATAATACACGCTATATGTACCGGCTTCCGTTGCGGTTGGAAGTGAAGTACTGTATGTTCCATCCTCACTGAATGCATACTGTAATTCTCCTCCGGTAACGGATGCATTCTCTGCATTGATCAATGTAATATTCTTTCCCTGATCATACGTCTGGTTTTCTGCTGCTATTGGGGCGGTCTTCACTGTTGCATTCACCTTAGCAATTGTAAATGTTACTGGTTCTGATACCGCCTCATGATAGATTGCATCTTCCTTAACCCTTACTCTCACAGCATAAGTACCGGCATCTGTTGGTGCTGTCTGCGTATAAGCTTCTTCCGTATTCTTTTTGTATTCAAAGATTACATTTTCATTGTTAGTACCTGTTTCATTCGTTGATTTAAACGAAGGAATAACAATTGTTTCACCATCCCAATCTTTTGATAATTGCTCGGATGTAGAAGTAATGGCTGCTGTACCAACGAAAGTGTCTGTAGCTGCTTCAAGAGAACCTTCGCAATATGCAGAGGTAACAACCACCTTGATCTTCTTGCCAATATCCTCTATAGTAAGTGTGTAACTTTCACCCGTTGCATTGACAATCTTCGTTGCATTCTCATTCTCATCTATCCGATACCACTGATAACAATATGTACCCGGTTTCTCATTTGTGATACCCGTTGTGTTGACTGTTACCGTCTCATTACAACTCAAAGTACCATCAATCGTCACGTTTCCCTCTAATTGTACTTTTGTAATCGTAACCTTTACACGCAGTTCTGCTGCTGTATATACAGTACCGTCCTTTTGGGCTCCATCTGCATTCACTACCAAAGTATAGATTCCAAGTTCTTTTGGTGCATCCTTACCAAGTGCATTTTCATCCGTTGGAAGATCACCGGTTGTCACATCACTTTTATACCATGTAAATTCCGGTTTCGTTCCACTAGCAACTGTGAAATCATCTGTCTTTGGTTGTGCATCTGTCGCATCACCACAATAAGCAACAGTCGTCGAATAGGTGGCATTTGTAATAATGCCTTGATGATAGCCACATCCTTCCTCTGTACAAAGCCCCTTGTCGTTAAAGGAATGTGCATCCATATTACAAATATCACACTTATTATCATATGCTGTTCCACTCTGCGTACCATCATCCTTATGTGGTTCGTATATGTTTTTATTGGAATTCGAATATGTATCTGTTATTTTTTCTCCCGGTGCTCCTTCGCATCCTTTATATGTACCAATCTTATATACTCTTTCTCCACCTAATACCGGATAGATGTCCGTTCCGATTGTTTGTCCCCAAACCGTTTCCTGCTCTTCATTTTGCAAACAAAATGCTACTTCGCCAGAAGCAAACTGTTCTTTTGTCTTTCCGGTTACGCCATTATCTCCATTCGTTTCCTCATCGGAGAGATAATAACAATTTTTTATTGTTCTATAATTAGAACCTGCTATCTCTCCCTTGTCGTAATCCGCTGTAATTTCTGCAATGCTATAACAATTTGTTATTGTTCCGGAATTACTGCCTGCTATCCCTCCTGCACCTTCTTCTGCAGTAATTTTTGTAACGGCATTACAATTCATTATAGTTCCATAATTATCAGAAACGATTCCTCCCGCTCTGTTATTCGCAACGAACACCCCATTACAATAACAATTTATTATAGTTCCATTATTACTATCTGCTACTCCTCCAACATCATATTCGTTAAAATAAGAATCCTCAATTCCTAAATTCTTAATACAACCCTTATTAAGAAGACCGACGCATAATCCAACACTATTCCTATTTGTGTCATTGATATATAATCCTTTGATCGTATGCCCCTGTCCATCAAAGACACCTCCATAACCATAATAACCTATGGGCGTCCACCTTCTAAAACCGCTTGTATTCTTTGCAAGTACACCGTCTACAACACCAGAGTTCACAATAATATCGTTCTTAAGGATGGCATTTGCATTATTATCATTCAGCTCTGTATCAGGAAGTTTTCCATTAACAAGAGCCGCAAACCAATATAGCTGACCAGCATTTGATATCTCATAGACATTATCCTTCCTTCCATCCCCATTGATATCATATTGATCATTTGTAAGTACAGCCTGCTGATAACCATCACAGCTTATACAAAAGCCATCTGTATTATAATTATGTGCTTCTTTCTCTTCTTTACCATAATCTATCGGGCATCCTTTACAAGCCAGCCCCTTTACATGATAATCATTGCCTTTATTTATATAACGCATACCTCCGTCTGAGTTATGAATATGTATATTACCATTTACCTGAAGGATCGCACCATCGGCTAATTCAAGCCTTTCCACATTGCATATTTTTGCACCATCTATAAAATTCAGTATATTACCATCTGCAATGGTAAGTAACTTTCTTAAAAGGAATGCTCCATGAACTGTGGTCTTCTTTGTTCCTTCTGTTTGTTCTGTAACCAGTGCATCCCCGTACTCTATATTCTTAGCTTTGATTGCTTCCACACTATTATCTATAATCTCAACATCCCCATTCCTTACACTCAGTTTACCGGAACACTGAATTCCCGAAGTCTTAATAATCGACCCATGTGGCATTGCTATATTCGCACTACCTGTTGAGTCACTCAATGCGTTAATCACACCATTCATGGCAAGACTACCATAACCATTCATCACAGAAAAAGTCAGTGTACATTCCTCTTCGCCAGCGTTAAAGATAATATCACCATCCATTGTGTTATCATCATACAAAACAATCCTAAAATCACCGCCAGAACTATAGATCTTTTCTATCTCAGCATCTTTAAGTACAAGATATGGCGGTATGGTTTGTGTCTCAAAATACCAACCCTTTCCAGACGTAGTAACATATTTTCCATTTTGGATAACCTGTACTTCCTTACCATCCGCCTCTGTGATAATTAACTCTTTCGGGATATCCGATGCCGCCTTTGCAGTAATACTTCCCCATCTGCTTATGCTTATTACAAATAACATTATAAGTAATACAAACAAATAACGACTTATTCTCTTGCCTTGTAATTCTCTTTTTAACCCTTTCATCTTTTCCTCCTTTTTCTGCATAGATGCTTTGTTAAATTATATAATTCCAATCTCTCTCGCCCGCTCTACCGCCCCCCGCCGGGTGGGTGCCCCCCCCTTTCGGGCTGGATACCTGCAGCTTACGGTAGATATTATTACTGTGAAACTTGATCGTCCCTGTCTTCTTCTCTAATCTCCCTGCAATCTCATCATTACCCATGCCTTGTGCCATCAGCCGTAATACATCCTGTTCTGTCTTTGTCAGTGGTTCATAATATTCCACCAGTGACTTCAGATAATCCGGAAAGTATCTTCCTACAGAGTTTGCAAGTTCCTTTACCTGCTCTGTAAAATCATCTCTTCCATATTCCTTCTGGTAGATTGTAAGCATCTGCACCATGCATGTTCCTTCATCCGCCAACAGCCGGATATAACCATATCTCTTTGCCAATGCGATAGTCTTGGAAAGTGCCTCACACATCAACTGCTGCTCGTCTGCCTTGTAATGGATGATTGCCGACAGCATGTAACATTCACACAGATCCATATAACGTCTGCCCTGGATAAGAAGCGTAATGAGCTGTTCTACCAACACATAAGCTGCCATATACTTACCCGTCTGTATGTAACAACGTATCTTGACAAGCCATGCATACATATCCATCATATACAGACCGTCATTTTCATCCGGTGCTTTCTTCTCTAACCAGTCTATAACATCCTCCCTGCGACCGTCATAACATGCCGCAAGACATTCCAAAGCATTCAGACTTGAGGTCAGTTCATCCCAGCCGGTTGTCTCGATCCTCTGCCGGATCTTCTGCACCAGCGGATGTGCTGCTCTTGCCTGTCCGTTCATCATAAGAATCTTCATCTGCAGTGCTAATGCCACAAAAAGACAGCGCATATCTTTCTCCTGTTCGATCAGTGGTATCGTTCCTGTAACAAGAATCAGTGCATGGAAACAGTCATTGTTCTGATAATACCACTCTGCGGATGCAATCTCGTATACCTTTTCACCGACACTTCCATACAGTCTGACTGCAGTCTCCGTAATCAGTTGCTTATTCTGTTCTAAATATCTGCCATATCTGGTAAAATCACGGAATCCATTCAATATGCTTGGTCTGCAGGCAGAAAGAGTAAGATCCCTGACCGGTGCCAGCTCATCTCTTCCTACGATAAAAAATACAATCCGAAAGAACATGGCATCCCGCGTATAAGGCATAACCAGCTCTGTTTTGATCCGTAGAACATCAAGAAGCCGGAAGTTATCAAACTTAAGATCCTTCGGTGTGTCTCCCAACCGGCTGACATATTCCTTTGCCTCATCCAGTCTGCCGTCCATCGCACAGATCAATGCCATATGCGTCACAAGTACCGGAATCTTCCGTAAAGTATCTTCATCCAGCATATAAAAATACTTCCGGCACCTCCATAAAACCGGCATTGCAAACAGTTTGTTCACGAATTCCTCTATAATGGTCTCTGTTAAATGTCCTTCCTTCTCGGCTGTTGCCAAAGTACGAAGTACATCCTCCTCTGAATCATAAATCTGTATTACCGGCTTCATCCTTCTCATCCCTCTCCTCATGATTATCCTATATTTCATTATACTGGAGTAACACTCATTTGTATAGCAAACCTTTCATCGAATCAAAACCAAACTTTCAACCAAACCCAAAGAGACTATTGCCATCGGAACCAATCCATTCTGACAATAGTCTCCATTCATTTTATGATTCATAATCCCAAGAAACAAATCCGCCTTAAATGATAATAAACACCATTCCACCGTTACTGTCATTGATGATCTTCTCCATTGTATCCTGCAAGCGGATCTGTGAATCATCATTGATCTTGTTCGACTTCGAGATCAAGCCCTCTTCCACCATCTGTTCTACTGTCTTACCGAATATATTGATCTTCCATAAGGCTTCCGGTGAGGTCTTTAACTGCTCTTTCATGTCGGCAAGGAAATCCTTCGCCTGTTCTTCCGTGCCAACGATCGGTGCAATCTCCGTCGTTACATTTGCCTTGATAAAATGAAGGGATGGTGCATTTGCCTTGATCTTAATGCCGTACTTGGTGCCATGTTTGATAAGCTCCGGCTCTGCTAATTTGATATTCTCCCGATCCGGCATGACCAGACCGTAGCCTTTTTGCTGTACACTGTTCATTGCAGCCGCAACATGGTCGTATGCCTTACGCTTGCCTGCTACTTCCTTCAACATGTTAAGAAAATCATATTCATTTTCCACCGGAGCATCTAACAGATTGGTCAGCATTTCATAATAATACTGCTCCGGTATGGTAAGCTTGATATTGACCGTTCCGTCTTTGAGATCTACATGCACAACCGAAACCTCTTTGATATATTCAGAATCCGTATCCGGCAATTGGTAGACCTGCTTCATCCCCCGCAGATCGTTCATGACCTGTTTGGCATATTGACCTTGTGGGAAAGGGAAACCACAGCCTGTTTGATTGGATGATCCATATCCAATGTTTCTGCCCATTTCGGAATAAAAAAGCGAACCTGACTGATCGGAAACTCATATAAAATATGTCTCAGTATCTCTAAAATATCTTTTCCCCGCAGTTGATCACAATTGACCGGCAGCACTTTCACACCATACTGGTTCGTCAATTCTTCTGCTAAGTCGATCACTTCCGGGCTTTGCGGTTTTACACTGTTCAGGATCACAATAAACGGTTTTCCGAGCATTTTCATTTCATTGACAAATTCTTTCTCCACCGGATAGAACTGCTCTCTGCCAATCTCACCAAAGCTGCCATCACCGGTTACGACCACACCGATCGTTGCATGATCTGTCATTACTTTCTTTGTTCCGATATGTGCCGCTTTCGAAAACGGAATCTCATAATCATACCACGGCGTCCTGACCAGTCTCTCTTTGTCTTCCTCCATATGTCCGGTTGCACCATCCACCATGTAGCCAACACAATCGATCAATCGGATATTTGCATTTGTTTTGTCATCCAATGCAATGGTTGCAGCCTGCTTCGGAATAAATTTGGGTTCTGTTGTTGTAATGGTTTTCCCGGAACCGCTTTGCGGCAATTCATCAATGGTTCTCTGTTTTTCTGCCGAATTGTTCATATTCGGAAGCACCAGAGTTTCCATAAATCGCTTGATAAATGTAGATTTTCCGGTTCGCACAGGCCCTACAACGCCTATGTACATATCTCCCCCCGTTCGTTCCTTTATATCTGCATATACATCAAATTGCTCCCTCATAATATCCTCCTTCAACTCCTACGCTCTATCACATAGTTATCCTAAGAAGAATATATGCACCAATCTCTAAATTATGCAAAAAACGTCCCTTCGCCAACATACAATGTCGCAAAGAGACGTTCTGTTCACACAATCTACTATTTCCACTGAAGCTTCTCGGATTCAGCCGTACGGTCACGCATAAGCAGTTTCATGGATACTTCACGTGCATCCGCCCCATCAAAGAGTACTTCATTGACAGCCTCCACAATCGGAAGGGATACATTATATTTCTCACCGAGGGAAAGTGCTGATTTGGCAGAATATACACCTTCTACTACCATCTTCACTTCATCCATTGCTTCCTGATAAGATTTCCCCTGACCCATAAGGAATCCGGCATTCCGGTTTCTGGAATGTTTGGATGTACATGTTACGATCAGATCACCGATACCGGACAGACCGGCAAGTGTTTCCATATGACCGCCCATTGCGATCACAAGCCGGCTCATCTCGGCAATACCTCTTGTCATAAGCGCTGCTTTCGTATTATCTCCAAATCCAAGACCATCTACAATACCTGCGGCAAGCGCAATCACGTTTTTCAGAGAACCGCCTAACTCAATACCGATCACATCAGGACTTGTATATACACGGAATACATCATTCATAAATACATCCTGAATCGTTTCCGCAACTGCTTTGTCCTTCGAACCGGCAACAATTGTTGTTGGAATCTTACGTCCGACTTCCTCTGCATGACTAGGACCGGAAAGAATTCCGACACGAGCCTGCGGACATTCTTCTTCAATGATCGTTGTCATTGTCTTATCTGTATGTTCCTCAATTCCTTTTGCTACATCTACCACAATTGTTCCTCCGGCAATATATTCGGATGCAGATTTCATGGTAGAACGCACAAATGGAGATGGTACTGCACAGACAACAAGTTCTGCATCCGTTAATGCGCTTTGCAGATCTGTCGTAAAATCTACCGTACTTGGAATGATTACTCCCGGAAGTTTTTCCCGTTGTTCCCTGTAGTCCTTTAACATCAATACTTCTTCCGGATCGATCGACCATACCGTTACATCATGTCCATTACCTGCCAGTAAAATAGATAATGCTGTTCCCCAACTTCCGGCACCTAATATACATATCTTCATCGTACCACTACCTCCCGTATTATTCTTCTTTTTGCGTATCCTCTGGTTTCTTGGAAAAAATCTTATTTTCCTGTCCGTGCACTAAACGTACAATATTTGCTTTGTGACGATAAAATGCCAATGCTGCAAATAGGAAAATGATCACATAACTTTCTATTAACTGATGATTCGTATATGCCGCCTGGGTTGCCGGATTCACATAGGCACCATGCATTCCTTCCACAAAGAATGTAACCCAGAACAAAGTCACTACGATCAAGGAGCCAAGCGAAACGTACCGTGTGATTGCAACACAAAGAATAAATGCCAGCAGACAGATCACAATGATATGCCAGTCCAGCAATCCTAATACAACTCCTGCTGTTGCTGCAATTCCTTTGCCGCCCTTAAAATTCATGTAAAACGGAAAATTATGCCCGATCACAACGCCCAGGCCACTCCATAGAATCATCGGATATAAAATATCCGGGAAAAAGAGCGTTCCGATCACTCTTGCTAATACACATGCCGCAACAGCCTTCAGCAGATCTCCAAGAAATACGACCAGCCCCGCTTTCTTACCCAATACTCTCAGCGCATTGGTTGTTCCGGAATTACCGCTTCCATATTCCCTGATGTCAATTCCGTGTAGTTTTCCATAAATATAAGCAGTCTGAATCAATCCAAAACAATAACCGATTACAATGCAAAGAATTCGTATAATGATCTCCATGTCTTTTTATCAACCTTTCTCTTTTCGTTCCCTATATATAAAATGAAGTGGCGTTCCTTTGAATCCAAACGCATCACGGAAACGATTTTCAATGTATCTTGTATAAGAAAAATGTGTTAAATTCCTGTCATTTACAAATATAACAAATGTAGGCGGCTTCACAGAAACCTCCGTTACATAATATAACCGCAGTTTCTTGCCCTTATCAGACGGTGGTTCCTGCATGGCAACCGCTTCCGTCAGAATCTCATTCAACACGCCGGTTCCGATACGGAGTGCATGATTATCCACTACCATATCGATCACATCAAACAACTTTGGCATACGCTGCCCGGTCTTTGCGGATATAAATATGATCTCCGCATAACTTAAGAAAGACAAGATCCTTCGGATATCCTCCGTAAACTTGTATATCGTTTTGTTATCTTTCTCGATCGCATCCCATTTATTCACTGCAATGATCATACCTTTACCGCGTTCATGTGCAATTCCCGCAATCTTGGCATCCTGTTCGGTAACGCCCTCTGTTGCGTCAATTACCAACACACATACATCTGCCCGTTCTACTGCGGTAACGGTACGGATGATTGAAAAACGTTCAATCTCTTCCTTGATCTTATTCTTTCTTCGCAATCCTGCCGTATCAATAAATACATATTCCCGCTCATTCCGTGTAACGACCGTATCAATTGCATCTCTGGTCGTTCCGGCTATATCCGATACGATCACGCGGTCTTCCCCTAACAACTTGTTAATGATGGAACTTTTACCTACATTTGGTTTACCGATGATCGCAATCTTTGGACGTTCATCTTCTTCCGACTCTTTCATTTCCTCTGTAAAATGAGATACAACCTCATCTAACATATCACCCAGACCAAGCTGTGATGCTGCCGAGATTGGAAACGGATCACCCAGACCTAAATTATAAAATTCATAGACATCCGGCATAAATTTATCGAAACTATCAACCTTGTTTACAACAAGCACAACCGGCTTGTGGGAACGGCGAAGCATATCTGCCACTTTGTGATCCGCATCCACCAGTCCCTGTCTCACATCTACCAAAAACATGATGACATCCGCTGTATCTATTGCGATCTGTGCCTGTTCACGCATACTCTTTATGATAATATCCTGACTTTCCGGTTCAATACCACCTGTATCGATCATTGTAAAATTATAGTCTAACCAGTTTACATCCGCATAAATCCGGTCTCTTGTCACGCCAGGGGTATCCTTTACAATTGAGATCTTAGACCCTGCTAATACATTGAATAAAGTAGACTTTCCTACATTCGGTCGGCCAACAATAGCCACGATTGGTTTACTCATTCTTTTTCTCCTTCTTTATGTTTACAACTTCATCTAGTTTACAATAGCCATAAATATTTGTAAACCCTTATATCGGAACAAATCATCTTCTGATCATCCCGTTTTCTGTCAGTTCTTTTCTTTGAGCATCATAACTGCGGCTAAATTTCCACGTTTTCCATTGCTTGCGCGGTGTGAAAACAGCCAGTCCGGGTTACAACAGGTACACAGATCCGTAACATCCAAATGTTCCTTCCGGATACCGCTTGCCAACAGGGTGATCTCGCATGCTTTTTGCAGATTTAACTGATATTTTCCATTTTCTTTGCGGTATAATAATGTCTCTCCGTAAGCATCACCAAATACATCCGTAAAATGCTGTGCAACGTCTTCACTTACCTCATAGCATTTCTGGCAGATAGACGGTCCAATCGCACATACTATGTTATCTGGATCGCATCCGTATTCTTCATGCATATATGCGACCATTTTCCCACCGATCTTTTCTACCGTACCGCGCCATCCGGAATGTGCCATGGCGATCACTTTATGTTGTGGATCGTAGAAAAACAACGGAACACAGTCCGCATAAAATGTGATCATCGGAACTCCGGATTCGTTTGTCACAAGACCATCTATCTCTAAAATATCACTTTCCCGTACAATGCCCTTACCGCAGTCCTCCTTTGTTACTTTATGAAATGCGGTATGATGTACCTGATTCGAAAATACCAGTTTCTTTTCATCATATCCAAGTGTCTGGGCAAAGCGCCTGTGGTTTTCCAAAACATTCTCCCGGTCATCCCCTCTGGTAAAACTCAGATTCATCGTGCCCAAATACCCTTGTGACACACCACCTTTTCTTGTCGAAAAGCCATGTATCATATCGTCTTTGTATGCATCTAATTTGGGGAAAGTAATGTACACGGTGTCCTGTTCCTCATGTAACACTGTACTGTGATTGTCATTTACATAGATTATATTCTCAATCATTGCTCTATCCTCCATTGCCGGTAGTCTGTACCTCTAACAAACATAAGAAAATGCATCTTTTATATAGTGTACGGTATCAACAAGAATTGCCGCCACGTCAAATCGGACCGGTGTCGTATCCGGCAGATTATGGCTATACAAATAATACAATGCCGCTTTACTGATCCGCCGCTGCTTTGCGATGCCGACAGCCTCTTCCGGCAGTCCATACTTAGTGGAACTGCGATATTTGACCTCAATAAACACATAATACTTTCCGTGTTTTGCAATAATATCTACTTCGCCTTGTTTGCAGCGATAATTCATTTCCAGGATCTCATAATCATTTGCAGATAAATAATCCCGGATCAATTGCTCTGCTTTTGCACCAACTACCCTTTTATTTGTTTCGTGCATATATCCCCCAAAAGTTATCTCTTTAATTTGCTCTTGATCTTATCCATCTTATCTACATATACTAAGATTTCCGCAACGACACCGTATAATTCAGGAGGGATCATATCTCCGATATCTAATTTTAACAAGGTATCTGCCAGACCTTCATCCTGATAAGTCGCAACATCATGTTCCTTTGCTTTCTCAATGATCCGGTCTGCAACGGCGCCCTGTCCGGATGCAATCACCTGTGGTGCCTGATTCGAAGGATCATAATTCAAGGCAACTGCTTTTCGTTTTTTCTTCTCCATCCTGTTTCACATCCTTTTCTGCGATCAACGAATATTACTTAAGTTCTGGCATCAAATGTATAACGTCTGATACTTTTTTCGGCATTCTCATCAATCACTTCATCCACCACTTTATTGATCGATTCCTGCGGTTGTCGTTTTACGACTTCGTTAGTCAGGGAAAATCCCCGGTCTGCTAATTGTTTGGCAAGCGTATTCATATTATCCGCCACGATATCCACGCTATCCTGATCATTTAAGTAAAATCTTGCGTGAACATTGCTGCCGGTTAATGTTACCTTCACATCGGTTGCCCCCAAATGATCCATATCCAGATGCAGCATTACACTGATACCGTCTTTTTTCTGCTGTAATTTTCGTTTGTCTGCATATACATACAATTCTGAATTTGTCTGTTTGTTGGATAATCGGACCGGCATCTGTGCGTATATCATCTGATGATTCAACTGTTCCATAAACTGCATATTCTGGCGCATATTCTGAAAACTCTGTTGAAATCCTTTTGTATTGCCTCCGTGCGAGGCAACGGCATCTTCAAATGATTTGGTATTTTTTAATATGGTCTCATACAGATCGTCAATCTCTTTGGGATCCTTCATCTTTTTCGGGTCAACGGAAAATGCCTTTTTCACAATCTCCGACATCAGATCTTTTAAAGATGCATCCTGAAAGAGATTTTGCATTACAGCATCCGGCAGACTGCCCGTTTGTAATGTATGTAACATGTTCTGAAACAGATTGCCTTCGGAAGACGCATTCTGAAACAACCTGCTTACCTCCGTTTCCGGAACACCCGCCTGTGTTAAGGCTTTTGCTATGGTCTGAAATTGTTCTTCTGATAGATTGGTCTCCGCCTTCCCTACAAATGATGCGATCATTTTATTCATTATCCGGTCATTTGTTCCGGTTACCGTCTCCGTGATTGCCGGTTGTCCGGATGTCATGGTATTTTTCATAATATGAGCGGCATCTTCTGTATCGGATGCCATATCATGAGGTATATCCGACTCTGCTGTATCCGTCATATTTTCTGTCATATCGGCTATTGCACTTTGTCCCTGTTCCGCATCCATAGATTCGGTTTGCGGAGCAAACAGTTCCGATATCGTTCCTGCAATCTGTAACATGGTCTGCCCGTCCGTCCCTTGCGGAAATGCACTTGCAAAATCAGCAACCGACTCTGCTGTTGCTGCAATATCACCGGTAAGGGAATGTTGCAAATTCTCATATCGCCCAAACTGGGTGATATTTTCAGCCGTTACCGGAATCTGCAACTTATTCATGGAAACGAGAGTCTGTAACGAAGTACCTTCGAATCTCATGCTTTGTGACAAAATCGTAACCATACTACTCTTATCTACCGGCATCCCCGCATCCATCAGTTCTTTTGCAACCGTAAAATTCTTCTCTGTCGGCGATAGTCCGGCAAGATCTAACGCCTTCTCCAAAACCTGTGTCTGTGCACTGTATAAAGAATCAAATACCGGTTTTATCACAACCTGATTCGCTGTGTTCTCCTTGACGGAAAACAATAACCGGTCTCCTACGCCTAACTCTACCCCTGCCTGCAATCTTGCCATTAGTTTTGCCTGATCTTCCAGTGATATCGTAACCTTATCCCCTACAATATCTAATATTTCTCCCCGGAAAACTTCGCCTTCTTTCAGGGCAGAAATATCCGCGGAAAGTTTTCCTACCGCAGATTGTTCCACGTCAGCACCCTGCCTGGTTCTGATCTGTTCCGATACATTATTCTCATATCCGGTCACGAAACGCTGTCCAATCTGCATAGAAATACCCCTTTCTATCTTTTCTAAATAAAGTTCTTAATAAACGTCCGCCTGTGAATCTTACACGGTCCTAATGTTTTCAATGCTTCGATATGTTTTGCACTTCCATATCCCTTATTTCCAGCAAAATCATATCCCGGATACACCGAATCCATATCCACCATAAACCGGTCTCTTGTCACTTTTGCAACAATACTGGCGGCTGCAATCGACACACTCTTTGCGTCCCCTTTTATGATCGACTCCTGAGGAATCGTTACTTCCGGAATGATTACCGCATCATTTAACAGATAATCCGGTGTGACAGAAAGCTTACTGAGTGCCATTCGCATTGCGACATAATCTGCCTGCAATATATTAATCTCATCAATACATTCTTCATCTGCGAATCCGATTCCGACCGCAACTGCCTTTCCCATGATCTCGTCATATAACTGTTCTCTCTTCCTGGCAGATAATTGTTTGGAATCATTCAGATAATAAATATCTACTAAAAAAAAAAATATCTACTTCCTTTGGAAGAATCCCGGCGGCCGCAACAACCGGTCCTGCCAACGGTCCTCTTCCCACTTCATCTATTCCACATATATATCGGCAGTCTGCATGCTTTCTTTCATACTCCTGCATGGCATATGTACGTTTTACCTCTTCTTCAAATGCGGCAATCTTCTTTCTTGCGGAAAGTGCCAGCTTTTGTACACCTGCCCGCTCGTCCTGTTCCCATTCGGCAGCAAGCTTTCGAAGTTCATCTAGATTTGCATTTTTCATAAGTTCTTTCATTTCACTGACTTTCATATGATTCCTCCAATATGGTCAGACCATAATTTTATAAAAACGCTTCCTGTTAATCGATCGTTCCGAATGAAGACAGCGGCCAGAGCCGGAACACTGCTTTTCCCATCAGATTTTCTCTTTTTACATTTCCAACAATGTCAAACCTGGAATCTTCACTGGCATTTCGATTATCTCCCATCACAAAATATTCATCATTTCCTAATGTAACACCGTCATATGCCCTGCCGATCATGCTTTCATCAATGGTTTCATATCCATAATCTTCCTCTAGCACCTTACCGTCAATATAAATTGTTCCATTCTTATCAATCCGCACGGTTTCACCGGGAAGTCCGATAATTCGTTTAATAAAATATTCCTCTCCGTCATACATCGGAAATACAACAATATCAAATCGTTCCGGTTCTTTGAAATGATATGAGAATTTGTCAACCCAGAGGTTATCATGATCATGCAGTGTATCGTACATGGATTCTCCGTTTACCACGGTACGTTGTCCGACAAATGTAATGATCAGCCAGACGGTAACAAATAAAAATAATAAATATATAACCGTATCTATAATCTCTTTTTTAATATCAACACTCTTTTCTTTTTGTGATTCTTTCGTTTTTATTTCTGAATCTATTTTCTTATTTGCCATTCTTTTCACCTATTTCACCTTCCCGAATTTTGAGAGAGGCCAGATACGAAAGACGGCCTTTCCTTCCAGTTCATCTCTGTGAATATTGCCCACTTCTTCGAATCTGGAATCTTTGCTGTCATTCCGGTTTTTTTC
>HF987895.1:5079-8702 GCA_000431135.1 Clostridium sp. CAG:590 | reverse complement strand
CGATCATATTAGCAGCAATGGTTTCATATCCATAATTCTCTTCCAACGGTTCATTATTGATGTAGATCGTACCATCTTGTTCAATCCGGATCCGTTCTCCCGGTAACCCGATGATTCGTTTAATATAGTACACGGAACTGTCCTGATAAGGAAATACCACAATATCAAATCGTTTGGGGTCAGAGAATCGATAGGATACTTTGTCAATCCATAAATTATCTCCATCTTCTAATGTATCATACATGGAACTGCCGCTTACTTCCGTGCGTTGTCCCACAAATGTTAAAATAAACCACACTGCAAAGATTACAAATACAATATAAAGCAATGTTCCAACCAACTCCTTCACGATATTGATTTCTCCTGTGTCAGTTGATTTATTGCGTGCCATATATTTCCACCCTTTCCATTCTGACGAATACTCTGTTATTCCGGTCGTTCTACCGACATTGCACCCAGCTTACCACTCCGGAAATCATCCAGCAAAAGACTGGCTGCTTTTTCGTAATCCAACTCCTGCCCTTTCAGCAAACATCCTCGATTCCGCGCGATTCCACCAAGTATATCAGCTGGGGTCTGTTCCTCATCTACATCATAGCGTTTCTTCAAAGTGTCCGGATATTCCTTTTTCACAAAGGAAATAAGATTACATGCCAATTCTGTTTTCTGCAAAATCTCATCATTGATGGAACCAATAAATGCTAAATGTTCACCAACCGATTCATCCTCGAACTTCGGCCATAGGATTCCCGGTGTATCCAGCAGTTCCACATTCTTATTGATGCGGATCCATTGTTTTCCCTTTGTAACACCCGGTTTGTTACCAACCTTGGTACAGGCTTTCTTTGCATAGGAATTGATAAATGTTGATTTGCCGACATTAGGAATTCCTACAATCATTGCCCGAATCGGCCGGTTGAGAATTCCTCTCTTTCGATCCCGCTCAATCTTTTCCTTACAGGCTTCCTGAATCTTAGCCGTAATTGCTTTCATTCCCTGACCGTCTCTTGCATTGATCTTAACAACTAACATTCCCTGCGCTTTGAAATAGTTCTCCCATTTTGCAGTTACCGAATCGTCTGCCAGATCACATTTGTTCAATAACACCAGGCGGTATTTATTGTTTGCTAACGAATCAATATCCGGATTCCGGCTACTCAAAGGTACTCTGGCGTCTAACAGCTCGATCACTATATCAATTAATTTTATGTCTTCCTGCATCATACGCTTTGCTTTTGTCATATGACCCGGATACCATTGAATGTTCATCTCTTAACTCCTCTCAGGTTCTATTTCTTACTTCACAAATCCCCATTCACTTCGTGGTGAAATTCGAAATACAATCTTGCCACTGATCTCTTTTTTTGATATATTACCAATATTTACATAACGGGAGTCTTCACTATTGTTACAATTATCTCCCATCACAAAATATTCATCTTCTCCTAAATCTACACCATCTAACGCAAGTCCCTCTGTCATAACCAGGTCATCAAACGGCAGATCGGTAAGCGCCTTACCATCAATAAAGATTCGGCCATTCTTGATCTGCACATTTTCTCCTGGCAGACCAATGATCCGTTTGATCGTAAAATAACCTTCGTTTTCTTCCTTTAGTTTAAACGCAACGATATCATATCTTTTGGGACTTCCAAATGTATATGCAGCCTTATTTAATAGTAACACATCCTGATTCGTCAAAGCCGGATTCATGCTTTGTCCGATCATCGTAACAGACTGCACTCCAAACGTGACAATACTATAAGCTAAGATTACAACAACCAATATAGAAAGGAGCCAATGTCCAATCTCTGACATAAAATCTTTGATATCAAATGTATCTCTGTCGTAACTGCTGCGGTATCTTCTACGTCGTCTCATATAATCCTCCTGTCTGATAGAACAAAAGGCTAGAGTAAATACTCCAGCCCTTCATTTTGAAAAGATTATTTTACTAATTCTTTTACTCTTGCTGCCTTACCTACTCTATCGCGTAAGTAGTATAATTTAGCACGTCTAGCTTTACCATGTCTGACAACTTCAATCTTCTCTACGATTGGAGAATGCAATGGCCATGTCTTCTCAACACCAACGCCGTTAGAATTCTTACGAACGGTAAATGTCTCACGGTTGCTACCGCCCTGACGCTTAATTACAGTTCCTTCGAAAACCTGAATTCTTTCTCTGTTTCCTTCTTTTACCTTTGCAGATACCTTAACAGTATCTCCTACCTTGAAGTCTGCAACTTCTGCCTTTAACTGAGCAGCTTCAATGTTCTTAATAATATCGTTCATCACGAACCTCCTTAGAATATAAGACGTTCTTGCAAGGGTTGCACCCAATTCAGAAAGGTGCGTTTTCTAAAAACTCGCAGAGGACCATCCAAAATATATGCAACTCTCCACATGAGAGAAGTCACAACTTACTTAATGTACCATAACATATATGAAAATGCAAGCATTTTTCATAACAATTCAGCATTTTTCATAACAATTCAGAAAAAATAAGGACGTTCAGAGAATTTTACCATCTCGAATCTTAACAATACGATCCGCGTAATCTGCCACCTTATGATCATGCGTAATCAATACTATTGTTTTTCCATCATTATGTAAAACCTTGAATAAATTCATCACCTTTTTTGTATTCTCCTCGTCCAATGCCCCTGTCGGTTCATCTGCCAAAATTATGGGATTATCCACTACCAACGCTCTGGCAAATGCAACTCTCTGTTTCTGTCCACCGGATATCTGAGATGGATATTTATCAAGCAATTCCTCAATTCCAAGTTTTTCCGCCCACTCTCTGATTATCTTTTTTCTCTCAGATTTTCGAACATTTCTCGCAAGTAATGGTGCTTCTATATTCTCAAACACATTATATTCTTCCATTAATGCAAAGTGCTGAAATATAAAACTGATATACTGCTTTCGTACCCTATCTAATTTTGCCGGTTTACACTCATGCACTGCAACATCCTGTAAATAGTATTTACCGGATGATAACGTATCCATCCCACCTAGTATGTTCAACAGAGTTGTTTTTCCGGAACCAGATTCTCCCATGATTGCTAAAAATTCCCCCTGTTCAACTGTCAACGAGACATCCTGTAGTGCCTTAGTTTCAAACAAATCCCCTTTGTATATTTTCGTAACATTTTCTAATGAGAGCATTTTATTCCTTTCCTCCTATCAATGTTGCAGGATACATCTTCGAAAGCTGACGAATCGGCAGAATGCTGCTAATCCATATAATAAACACCATACCAATCATCAGCCACGGTAACATATAACTTAAAATCGGCATCTTCACACCACCATATAATTCCATTTCATTCATATGCCAATACGCATAGGATACAACAAATGCCACTCCAATCTTGATTACGTTTTCCAACAACACCATACCTTGAACATCCCGCATTGAATAACCAACCGCATACATTATGCCAATGCTATTTTTCCTCAAAAAGACATTTATCATAGAGCAGACAATAGCAACAACCACAGCAAGAATGAGCATAATAACCACAAGGTAATATTCTATAAAATCATCAAATACTGATTGTTTATTCTTTTCCAAAATCTTCTTGATAGAACGTGCATTATATAAATCCAGCCCAC
>HF987895.1:0-5065 GCA_000431135.1 Clostridium sp. CAG:590 | reverse complement strand
CCCCGCCCACCCCCTTCCCACAAGGAGTACACCGCCCCTTTTATCTGATCTGCATCCGCTTCCGGCTCTTTTACATAGATAAATGCAGCCAATCCGGTCAACCTGTCATCTACTTGTTTCAGGCGGACATCCTCATCCACAATCAGACAATCATCCAATTCAATCTCTAATTCGCCATATTGTAAACGCCCTTCAAACCATCGGCTTCCTTCCTGTAAGATATCTGTTACCACATATTCCGTCCCTGTCATTTGGTCTGTAAACGAATATCCAATCGGATAATCATTCCTCAGATTATATCCCACCAGAACAGACTGTTTTCCATCTGTCTTTCTTTCATCCCTTCTGCTTCCCGGCAATGCTTTTTTCTTGTCCACATCTATAAAAGAGGGAGCATTTCCTTTCAGATTTTTCAACTGACAAAGTGAACATAATTCAGCAGATATTGCCATTACCTCCTCGTCAACTCCATCTATCCCGCCTTCATAACAAACTCCGGAATACTTTAAACCTTCCACATCTTTCATTAATATTCCAAACTTATTTAATGCTTGGATATCTTCATTTGTCGGCATCATATACTTTCCAAAATCAAGAACAAAAACATCTTCTTGATTTTCTGCTATGATGTCTTTTACCACATGTTTCTGATAAAAGAAAATACCCACAATAAGAGTCTGATAAATAATAATTAAAAACGTGATACAAAGTAAAATCATCGACAATAAAAACATTGCTTTTCGAGACAATATCTGCCGAAACGCATTTTGAAACAGATATCCCACTTTCAAGTTCACACCCCCTTATCCTGTATTGATGCAACAATCCCGCCTGTCATTATTTTATAAATTGGGTAGATCATTAATAAAATAAATGTAATTCCCACAAAAATCATACATAAAACCAAATCATTCAACCAATTTGATTTCTCTAATCCAAGAAAGATTTTGGGGATCAGAAACTGCAACAGCAGTAAAATACCACCTATCCCAACTATTGTTTTTATCAATTCCTGAGAAAGCATTCCAATAATCTGATATCTGGAATATCCCACCGCCCTGCGAATGGCAAACTCTTTTTTCCTCTTTAAAATCCATAATTCTATCACCATCACAATAAGCACAAGTGAAAAAATATATAACAGATAGGCATATTTCTGATAATCTACCAAACTATTGTCCACAGAATAACTGTCCTCCAAAATTCCCTGTGAATATGAAATCTGCTCTACTCTGTCATCCACAAGCTTCTGCTTTTCCTGATAATACTCTATCAAATCTACAGTATCACTTCTGAACATAAGTGTAATCCCCATGGTAAGGGCAAAATAGTCAATATCTGATTTCGTTTTTTCTCCCAAACAATCATAAAATAGGATTCTTACATAATCCAGACTGTTTGACTCATCAGAGGACACATACGCAATTACCCGATATTCTTCTCCGCATACTTTATAGTAATCTCCAGTTTCTTTGTGAATAACATCCGGTTTCACTCCCTGCCCTAATATGATAACCGGTTCCTCGCCTGCTAACAGCTCTTTCGTCGGTACGAGTCCATCCGTTACAGGATAGGGAAAAGGCTCCGGCAGGTGAAGATATACATTCATTAAACAAGAGGTTTCCTCCGTATCCGCATATAGCGGTATTGAAGAAATATATTCGGTAACACTTTCACTATCCATAGTATGTATAATATCAGTACCATCTCCCTCATAACGCAGACTGACACCGATTGTCTCCTCTTCCCTTTGATAATTCTTTACATCACGACTTTCCAAATGTTCTTCTCTTACCATCTTCCCGGCAAAAACAAAGGACAAGTATGCAATTCCAATTCCAATTACCATACCCAGCTTCAATAACGGATATCTGACTTTTATTTTCATCTTTCCTGTTAAACCTCAAACGTATAAATCTGTTTGCCCTTTCCTTTGTTTTATCATTCAACGATTTTCATTTACGTAAGTTTCCGCCCGATTTTCAATAATTTTGACGGTATCTTCCAGACCTTTTTCACCGGCAAAATAAATCTCTGCCTCTTCCTGTATAATATCCATCAACGCATCTTCATAAGAAACACATCGTTTCGTTTTCCCAACAAGCGCAATCAATTCATCAGCATCTTTCTTCGTCAATGGATTTTTTTCATTCACCGTACCATTATATATTACACTATATGTAGACCATAACGCTCCCGGAACGATGTCTTGTCCCATCTCATTGGTATATGACTCTGTTGCGAGATTTGCTTCCATCATCAGATCAAAACAATCTTGTCTTGTCGGCATACTACTGCCATATAAATCCATTTTCCCTTGATAATCTTTTGTCATAAAAATGCGAAGGAACTCCCATGCCGCTTCTTTTTCTTTTGATTTTGAGTAAATCGCAAACGGATGATTAAACCGAAAATAAGAACCCTCTCTATCCTCATTCGGATATCCAATATAGGTAACATCCTCCCCAAATATTCTCCGATTCATATAAAGTTGACCCAAATCAACACACCCTTCCCTAAAAAGGACTGAACCGTCCTGAATGGCATCACTTTCCGCAGAAGGATCTTCGCTATATTCTGATACTCCGTCTGTCCCAATCTGATTCACAAGTACAAGCAGTTCTTTGAACTCCTCACCGTCAAAATAGCACTCCCCTGTCGACCAATCCACAAAATCAGATACATTCATTTCCAAAAGCGAATATAAAATATCTATCTTATTATTCCAATAAAATACATTAACATCTTTATTTTTCTTCTTTAACACATCTTTCATTTCTTCCAGCGTCCAGCCATCTTTCTCTCCCACCACTTCTTTTCCGGCAGCAAGGGAATATAAATCAAAGCTTGGCGCCACAAAATATATATTATGGTTATCCATTATCGTCTCCGACACGGAAGGAATCATATCCTGCATACTGATTTCCTCATCTCTTTCCATATACGGAGTAAGATTCTCCAATAATCCCTTCCCAATATACTGCTTCAATGATACATAAGATACATCTAATATGTCCGGTACATTTCCTGCAATTACCTCTGTATTCATCTGCAAAACAGGATCATCTGCCTCTAAATAATCCCGTATTTCAATTTGATATTCCGGATGTTCTTTATTAAATTGAACAATTGCTTTTCTTGTATCTTCCTCTATTCCAAAGACACCAACTACAACCGTTTTCCTATTTTCGACCACTTCCGGATCCACCTTATGATAAACCGCCAACTCAGAATCTGCTGCTTCATCATACACCATTCCTATCCATTCGCCATCTTCCAGCAACATTAGCTTTTGTGTATCCAACTCCGTCATATTTGACGCAGTATAATCCAGCAGCTTGATACTCTTTTTCTTTTTAATAATATATCCATATATTCCGACATTGTCCCGATAACAGAAGTCATACGTTCCCCATCCGTTCATCAAAATGTTATCATCAAGCAAAGTATCCTTTATTGGTATTTTATAGGATTTTTCCCATTTTACAGGATTTTCTCCAATCTCACGTACAAGCAGGAACGCCTTTTCACCGTCATAATATCTCTGGGAACAGACAACCTGTCCGTTTTTTTCAAAAGCAACACTATCAATACCGTCTTTATCTTTATCTCCCTCTAAAGTTTCAACATACTGAAAATTCTTATCAAATACCGACACTGTCTCCGGTCGTGCCAAAATCACATTTTCATTCTCATCTACCAACAGACCACAAATTACGTTCTCATTGAAATGCAATGGAACTCTCAACAATTCCTTTCCATTCACATCCACTTTTATCAATTCCCCTACATAGGTATCCGCGTCCTTTCTGTTCACTATGTAAATAAGATTACCGGTCTTATCAAACGTATACTTTTTCAAGCTGTCATTTTCAGAGATAGTAAGCGGTATTTCCCGAAGTTCACTTTGATCTGTGTTCATCACATAAAAATGTATTTTTCTCTTTGTAAACGAATCGTCAATCCATTCCCCGGTAACAATCCCAACTCTGTCATATTGTGCAATTACATCTGTTATACTGCCCTCAATTCCGTCGAGTACCAAGTTTTCTCCATTATATACCGCATCCACCGTATTTTCATCATTTTGATTATCAGTTTGTCTCTGTACTGCTCCACAACCATATATTGACATAAAAACTGTAAGAAACATAACAACAAAAAGTGTTTTTTTTCGAATCGCTTCGCCCATTTCCCCTCTCCTGATTTAATCTACATTACCGCCATACTTAGTTTTAAAAAATGGCAAAGACCCAATATAGGAGTCGTACAGATTTTGCCATCTTTTTACATAAAATTGTTCCACACTATTATATGAATATGCAACATCTTTACCTAACGGTTCCATATATACAAGCATATAGGTTTCATCCGGCTGTAACATGGAAAGATCCATCTGATATGTTCCGGTCTCTGTATATTCCTCCTCATGTACTTTTCTGTCTTCCGACAAGTATTGATCAGGACTTTTACCTTGTATATTAAAATCTTTTTCCAATTCATAAATGGCTACTTTAAAAGACCCTTTTTTTATCGTCACATTCATATTAACATCCAACGAAACACCTTTGCGAAGACAGAACAACGTACCACCTCTGGATACAGAATTACCTTCCCGATAGCGACTTACTCCTGTACTGTATTTCTCCTCTATTACATCCTCTTCTTTTCTATATCCAGAATCACTCGTTTCAGAATAATAAGGAACTGTTTCATAAAACCAGTCTCTATTTTTCAATATTAAAGTTGTTGTAACTCCAATCAGTAGAACAAAAAATATAAGCAACCATATAAAAATATTCTTTTTTTTCATTTTATATTCTATCAATCCTTTCCCCTTAAAACAACAGTTTAGGCTATTGATTATTAGTATTAGCAGATATCTTATCTTGAAGTATTTATACCTTTAAGAACTCCATCTACAAGTTTATTTTTATGATACACACCATGACAACTAAACACTCTTTTAGGATTCACACCTAGTAAGGTTTTGCTTGCTTTAGCATTCTTTGCTGTACTACTACCAATACTCATCCGTTTATTTTTTTTATTATAAATGCTGACA
>HF987894.1 GCA_000431135.1 Clostridium sp. CAG:590 | reverse complement strand
AACGGATGTCCGCCGGACATCCAGCACCCTCTCACGCACGTTATATTGTCCTGCTTTTTTTTTTGGCGGAACTGGCAGACGCACCGGACTTAAAATCCTGCGGGACTTATACTCCCGTACCGGTTCGATTCCGGTCGCCGGCATTTTATTAGGAAAAATATAATTATATATTTGTTGGGAGTGGTCTTCATTATGAAGACTTATTTTAATTGAATATGTGTGTGTAGCTCAGCTGGATAGAGCACTTGGCTACGGACCAAGGTGTCGGGGGTTCGAATCCTCTCACGCACGTTTATTGCAAGAAGAAAGCAGGACAGATTGTCCTGCTTTTTTTCTTGCAACGAACCTACGGTTCGTCGATCTACACTCCGTTCCGGTCGGCGCTAAACGAAGGTCCACCGGACCTTCAGCACCCTCTCACGCACGTTTATTGCAAGAAGAAGGCAGGAAAGAAAAGGAGATGATGATATATGCCTTATTCTCTAAACTTCAGCAGTCAGAACAACAGTCAGAAAAGGAAGGCTGGATAGATGCGGATGATCTTGAAAGAGAATTGGGGGTTAATATAGATTGAGAATAAAGTATTCTCCAAGTGCTGGCGATAAATTGCAGCAAATGAAGAAGCCTGATAATCCAAGACAATGTTCTTCTGTTGAAAAGATGATAGGAATTCCGAGTCCCTATTTTCTTTTACATGTTGAACACAATTATGTTTTCTATCGAATTGATGGAAATATTATATATATTGTTGATATTTATAATGAACGGGAAGATTTTATGTGGAAAATGTTTGGAAGTCGATTAAGGAAATAGGAGAGCATTGATTATTGGGGAGAATAGGATAATTGAATATGCGAGAAAGTACCGGGTGGTATTCATGTTAATAGACATGTATATTACCCGGTATTTTATATTTCATTAAATTTAGATACTCTGATTCGGGTAGGTGAAATAAAGATATGCAAGATTTTCGGTGGTTCAGAATTTGTTCACTCGCGCATACTTTTCAGAAAGGATAGGAGGCGTTCTCGTTGATTCGTATTTAGGTAAGACCATTCCAACAGAATTGCTTCCTGATCTTCAGAGGGATAAATCATAACATCATTGGAAAAAAACTGGCTCAGTGTGATTCCAAAAGTATTGCAAAGAGCTTCTAATGTAAAAATATTTGGTAAGGTGTTACGATGAAAAATATTGGATATTGTTGAAGCGGCAATGCCGGATTCTTTTACAAGGCGATATTCAGTCCATCCTCTTTCTGCTGTCAAATCTTTAATTCTTTTAATTACGTCTATGTCCATGAATAACTCCTGCACTTTCTTAATAAAATAATGTCTTTGTAATATTTTATAGTAGTTTAGAAATCAAAGATAGCACTATAAATGGTTGTAATATAACACTAACTATGGTATTATTTTCTATAAGAAATTTTTAATCTGATAGGAGGTGATCGTATATGTACATACCCTGCTTTCGAGTAAATATCTACGGTATTATCGGCGACATACAAAAGGAACGTCTTACAGTAGAAAAGGAACCTTTGCCGAATGATATACAGACGGAACTAGATGAAAAATTTGACAGTAACAATGAAGCGACATTTATATTTGATGATGAAGTATCAAGGAAGGTTGAGGGAATCGTGATTCTTTGCATACAGAATACATACTATCTGTATTTTGCGGTAGAAGAAAACGAGGAAAACGTTCAGATCCTTACAATGCGGATTGCAATGGAAAATGGTAACTTGTGTAGTTATGATCTGGAGAGTGAAGAGGAACGGAACTTAACGAAGAATGTGTTTGAATATGTTTATCGTGGATTATCTGGCGAGAAAGATGATGATTTACCGTTTCATTAGTAAAAGGAAAAGACATTAGTAGCATATTTTTAGAATTTGAGGAGGAGAAGTCATGGAAGAGATTATATTTGATGATTATGACGAATGTGAAGTTGAAAACGCATCAGAAATGAAAACAGTTAAGAATCACCATTATAGCAGTGGTATTCGTAAGTGTGCATTAGCGTTAGCATTTGCAGTAGCGGTATCAACCGGATTTTCTGCTGTACCGGGTAAATTTAATAACATGGCAACAGTAGAAGCAGCCAGAAAAAAGGATAAGAAGAAACCGGTTATCAAGCTTTCCGGAAAGTCCAACATTCGGGTAACACAGAATGAATCGGTAAAGATTCCGAAAGCAACTGCCAAAGATAATGTAGACGGAAATATTACCAAGAAGATCAAGGTAAGCGTGAAATCCGGCAAGAAGTCATATGCTTCCATTGCTAAGAAAATTCGGAAGAATAAGGCAGTGAAATTCACTAAGACCGGGAAATATACGATTACCTACACGGTATCCGACAAGGCGAAGAATAAAGCAACGAAGAAAAGGACAGTTACGGTTGTTGCAAAGCAGGAGGGTAAGAAGACAACGGAGAATAAGACCACTGCTGAACGGACGACAGAGAGTAGGACAACAACGGAGCAGGTAACAACGGCGGCAATAACTACAGAGATTCCGACAACAGAGGCACCTGTTACTACTGAAAATGTTATTGATCCATCATTAGAATATTCTAAATATGATATTGATAGAGTAAATGTTAATGGTAATTATTATAATGTTACCTATGATCCAAGACTATCATATGCTCTTACTTATGCAAATAAAGAATCAGATAAAATAACTATAAATGTTGAACATGATTATGATAATTTTGTATCAAAATCAACTTCTGGAATAACAGAAAATTCAAAATACCTAGGATATTTAGGAAAAATTACTGCAACCGATGAAGATGGAAATGATATATCAAATAATATTGTAATTGCAGAATTGGCATTATATGATGGCATTAGTAGTACTAATGCGATTGGAATATATGTAGAGGACAACAAGGGCAATAATTTGTTAAAAAAATTATATTTAAATTTTGATTTTACAAATTCAAATGATTTTGTTTTTTCAAATGGTATTACAAATGACATAAAAAAAGAAGAATTTATAATGATAGATCAAAATCCTATTGTATATGCAAGACTTCGTCAGAATACGGAATCAAAAGAAGGACAGTAGAAGTTTGGCGGGAGAACGAGGAGGAGCTTAGCAGGCAAGGGGTGTCCAATTTATTGGACACCTCTTTTGCTACAATATCCATAAGTTGAAAGCAAGACCGGTCGCGATCAACAGAATTACTACAGGAAGAATATGCAGGAAGTATTGTATATGCAAGATTTCCTACATGGTATGGAGGTGTTCATATGGGACGCAAGGATGTTGTAACAAGGCAGTATTTGAGTTCAGCTGATGTATTTGCAGATGTTGTGAATCTGGCATTGTATTCCGGAAAGAGAGTAGTTTGTGCAACGGATTTGACAGAGCTGGATGCTGCGGAAGAGATTGCGATTACATTAGAGAAGAGCAATACAGAGCCGAAGCAGAGGAAACAGACACGGGTTGTACAGAAGTATCGGGATATCATGCGTGAAGTGCAGGTGGATGGAGAGGATGGCTATCTTGCCCGGATTATAGTAGGTGTAGAGGAACAGTCGGACACGCATTATGCAATGCCGGTGCGGAATATGCTATACGATGCATTGGATTATAGTAATCAGGTCAGACGAATTGGAGAAGTGAACAGAAGAGAGGGGTTTACTCTTTCTGCGGCGGAATTTTTGTCGGGAATC
>HF987893.1:77208-77968 GCA_000431135.1 Clostridium sp. CAG:590 | reverse complement strand
TTGATAAAAAAAATTAATTTTTTTTTGTTTCTTACTTGACACGAGCAGAAAGACACCGGTTATTGATACTTTATGCGAATTTTTTGTGATTATGTCAAGATTTTCCTTGACAGTAAAAACAAACACTGATATATTAGCAGTGTAATATCCGACTATTTTAGTGGGAATTGAGGTGGTGAAAGATGAAGTTATCCACAAAGGGACGATATGGACTACGAGCCATGATCGATCTTGCAGATTATTCAGAGGAGATGCCACAGTCCATTGCCTGTATTGCAGCCAGACAGTCTATATCAGACAGTTATTTGGAACAGTTGATGGCAAAGCTTAAAAAAGCGGGTCTGATCACCAGTATTCGCGGTGCACAGGGTGGCTACGTATTAGCAAAGCCGAGCAAGGAGATCAGCGTTGGAGATATTCTGCGTGCATTAGAAGATCTGTCACCGGTCAACTGTGTAGGACTTAAAGGAGAGCAGGCGTGCGGAGGAAGTGATACCTGTGTGACCAGGAATGTCTGGAAACGGATTGATGACAGTATACAGCATGCAGTGGATTCAATCTTTTTAGATGAATTAGTCGAAGACAACCGGACAATGCGTAAGAAGTGTGGTAACGTGAATGTCGAATGCGATTTATAAGGGAGAATAAACCTGGGTAAATGCCGGGTATATCATAATATATAGAAAGAAGGACATAGCAATGGAAGAAAAGAAATTTATCTATTTGGATCATGCAGCAACGACAGCGGCAAGACCGGGAG
>HF987893.1:69194-77199 GCA_000431135.1 Clostridium sp. CAG:590 | reverse complement strand
GGCAAGACCGGAAGCTGTGGAGGCAATGCTTCCGTATTTTACGGAGAAATTTGGGAATCCATCAAGTGTATATACATTTTCTCAGCAGAATAAGGCGGTGATCACACAGTGTCGTGACGTGATTGCAAACAGTCTGAATGCAAAGAGCAACGAAATATATTTTACGGCAGGCGGTTCAGAGTCGGATAACTGGGCGTTGAAAGCAACTGCTGAGGCTTATGCTTCTAAGGGCAAGCATATTATTACCACAAAGATTGAACATCATGCTATTTTGCATACTGCACAGTATTTGGAACAGCGTGGATTTGAGGTGACATACTTAGATGTTGATGAGAATGGTATTGTTAAGTTAGACCAGCTAAAGGCTGCCATTCGTCCGGATACAATCCTGATCTCTGTTATGTTTGCCAATAATGAGATTGGAACGATTGAGCCGATCAAGGAGATTGGGAAAATTGCACATGAGCATGGAATCATTTTCCATACAGATGCGGTACAGGCATATGGCCAGGTACCGATTGATGTAGATGAGTATCATATTGATATGTTAAGTGCCAGCGGACATAAGTTGAATGGTCCAAAGGGAATTGGATTCTTATACATCCGTACCGGTCTTAAGTTGAGAAGCTTTATACATGGTGGTGCACAGGAACGTTCAAGACGTGCCGGTACAGAGAATGTAACCGGAATCGTTGGTCTGGCAAAGGCAGTTGAGATTGCATTTGCAACAATGGAAGAGAGAACGAAGAAAGAGACCGCCATGAGAGATCATCTGATCGACCGGTTATTGGCAGAGGTTCCATATGCAAGATTGAATGGACATCGCACAAAGAGACTTCCAAACAATGTGAATATCAGTTTTCAGTTCATTGAAGGTGAATCTATGCTCATTATGTTAGACATGAAGGGAATCTGTGCATCTTCCGGATCTGCATGTACTTCTGGTTCGTTAGATCCATCTCATGTATTGCTTGCAATCGGTCTGCCGCATGAGATTGCACATGGTTCTTTGCGTATGACGTTAGGCGAAGAAAATACGATGGAAGAGATGGACTATGTAGCAGATCAGATCAAAGAAATTGTAACAAAGCTGCGTGCAATGTCTCCATTATATGAGGACTTTGTGAAGAAGAATAAATAATCCCAAATTATAGAAAACGGAGGAACGATTATGTACAGTGAAAAAGTTATGGATCATTTTACGAATCCAAGAAATATGGGTGAGATAGAAAATGCAAGTGGTGTCGGCACCGTCGGTAATGCAAAGTGCGGAGACATTATGAGAATCTATTTTGATATTGATGAGAACCAGATCATCCGTGATGTGAAATTTAAGACATTTGGATGTGGGGCAGCGGTTGCAACCAGTTCTATGGCAACCGAACTTGTGAAGGGTAAGAGTATATACGAAGCTTTAGAGGTTACGAATAAGGCAGTTATGGAAGCGTTGGACGGACTTCCGCCGGTCAAGGTTCATTGTTCTTTGTTAGCAGAGGAAGCGATTCATGCAGCACTCTGGGATTACTGTGAGAAGAACGGAATTAAGATTGAAGGCTTATCAAAGCCGAAGAATGATATCAGTGAAGGGGAAGAAGAAGAGGAGTATTAAACTGATATGAAGAAAAAAGTTGCAGTTGGCATGTCGGGAGGAGTGGATTCTTCGGTAGCAGCTTATCTGTTAAAAGAACAGGGATATGATGTGATTGGTGTAACGATGCAGATCTGGCAGGATGAAGATCCGCTTGCACAGGCAGAAAATGGTGGATGTTGCGGATTGTCTGCTGTGGATGATGCCAGACGGGTTGCTGACCGGTTGGGCATTCCGTATTATGTTCTCAATTTCAAGCGTGAATTCAAAGAGAATGTGATTGACTATTTTATGGATGAGTATATGCATGCCAGAACTCCCAATCCGTGTATTGCATGTAACCGTTACGTGAAATGGGAAGCACTGCTTTATCGTGCCAGAGAGTTAGGATGTGATTATATTGCGACCGGACATTACGCCAGAGTGGTACAGCTTGATAACGGAAGATATGCCTTGAAGAAGTCAGCAACAGACCGGAAGGATCAGACGTATGCATTGTATAATCTGACACAGGAACAACTGGCGCATACACTGATGCCGGTTGGTGAGTATGAGAAAGAACAGATTCGTGAGATCGCGGCTAAGATTGGATTATTGATCGCAAATAAGCCGGACAGTCAGGAGATTTGTTTCATTCCGGATAATGATTATGCTGGTTACATCGAACGGGAATCCGGTAAGACATTTCCAAAAGGAAATTTTGTGGATTTAGATGGTAATATACTTGGTACACACAAGGGAATCATTCATTATACGATCGGGCAGCGGAAGGGACTTGGTCTTTCTATGGGAAGTCCGGTGTTTGTAGTCGATATCCGTCCGGATACGAACGAGGTTGTGATTGGAAGTAATTTGGATACGTTTCATGACAGCCTGTATGCAAGCAAGGTGAACCTGATGTCTGTTGAATCATTAGATGGAGAAAGAGAAGTGACAGCCAAGATCCGTTATTCCCATAAAGGGGCACCTTGCCGGATCAGGATGGTGGATGAGGATACGGTACTTTGCAAGTTTGAAGAACCGGTACGGGCCATTACACCGGGACAGGCTGTTGTATTCTATGATGGAGACATAGTGCTTGGTGGTGCAGTCATCGATCGGGTTGCAGAATAATGGATTTGCATTTTATGATGAGTGCGTTATAATTATTAGATACGATTGTCAGTGAATTAGGAGGCGTTAATATGACAAAGATTGATATTATTTCTGGATTTTTAGGAGCTGGAAAGACTACTTTAATTAAGAAGCTGATCAAAGAGGGTTTTGAAGGTGAGAAGATTGTATTGATTGAGAATGAATTTGGTGAGATCGGAATTGATGGTGGATTCTTAAAAGATGCCGGTGTGCAGATCAATGAGATGAATTCCGGTTGTATCTGTTGTTCGTTGGTTGGTGATTTTGGTAAAGCATTAGAGCAGGTATTGAACGATTATACCCCGGATCGTATTATCATTGAGCCATCCGGTGTCGGTAAATTATCGGATGTTATGAAGGCTGTTGCAGATCTGCATGAGTCAAAGGTTGTGATCAATTCTGCTACTGCAGTCGTAGATGCGGTAAAATGCAAGATGTATATGAAGAACTTTGGTGAGTTCTTTAACAACCAGATTGAGAGTGCCGGTACGATCATCTTAAGCAGAACACAGAAGATGAAAGAAGACAAGTTAGAGGCTGTTGTTGCAATGATCAAGGAGCATAATGATAAGGCTAAGATCATAACAACACCATGGGATGACATTGACGGTAAGCAGATCGTATCTACCATGGAAGGCGAGAAGTCATTAGTGGAAGAATTGTTAGAGGAAGCAAAGGTATGTCCTACCTGTGGACATGTACATGATCATGAGCATCACCACGATCATGATGACCACGATCATGAACATCATCATGACCACGACGGAGAGTGCGGTTGTGGACATCATCACGATCATGATGACCACGATCACGAACATCATCATGACCATGACGGAGAATGCGGCTGTGGACATGACCACCACCATCATCATCATGCGGATGAAGTGTTTACAAGCTGGGGCGTTGAGACTCCTCACAAATATACTAAGGTTGAGATTGAGGATATTCTTAAGAAGCTGGCAGATATGGACCGTGCAGAATATGGTGTTATTCTTCGTGCCAAGGGAATGGTTCCGAATACAGAAGGTGGCTGGATCTACTTTGACCTGACACCGGAAGAGTATGAGATCCGTGACGGACAGCCGGATGTTACCGGTAAGCTTTGTGTAATTGGCAGCAAATTAGAAGAGGATAAGATTGCTGCGTTATTCCGTGTATAAAGAAAGGAATTGAGATATGAGAAAACAGGAGAAAGAAATACCGGTATTTGTCTTTATGGGATTTTTGGAATCCGGCAAGACGCAGTTTTGCAGAGAGACGTTAGTAGATCGTGATTTTACACAGGGCGAACCAACCTTACTTCTGGTAACAGAAGAAGGCGTGGAGGAATACGACGAGGACGAACTGAACAAGCGTAATATATCGGTTGTTTACTTGGAGGAAGAGGATCTCAATACAGAGAAATTGTTAGATCTGCAGGATGAATATAAGCCGACTCAGGTTATGATCGAGTATAATGGAATGTGGCAGTTGAATAAACTGTTTGAGATCCGTGTACCAAAGGGATGGACGATTGTACAGGTGATTACACTGATTGATTCGACTACATTTACGGTCTATAACAATAATATGAAGTCTTTGATGGCTGAACATATCCAGAATGCGGATATGGTAGTGTATAACCGTTGCACGGAAGATACCGATATCAACACGATGCGTATGGCAGTGAAGCCGACCACCCGCCGTGCACAGATCGTATATGAGAATGTTAACGGTCAGGCACAGATCGATAATGGAGAGATTGAGATACCATATGATCTGGATGCAGATGTTGTGGAGATAGAGGATGAAGATTTCGGCATTTTCTATATCGATGCATCGGATAATCCGGAGAAATATGCAGACAAAGTAGTGAAGTTCAAAGGTCAGGTATATTGTCCACCGCAGTACAAAGGTAAGGCATTTGTTCCCGGACGTTTTGCAATGACCTGTTGTGCTGAGGATATCACATTTTTAGGGTTCAAATGCGTTTCCATGGAGACGCCGAATCTGAAAGATCGTGAATGGGTGACTGTGACAGCTAAGATCAAAGTAGAGTTTTATAAGGAATTTGACGGAGAAGGGCCGGTCTTGTATGCTCAAAAGATTGAAAAAGCAGAGAAGGCAAAAGAAGAGGTTGTATATTTCTAAATAGGAAAGGGGATACGTGGTTATGGAATTGAATGGATTTTTTGACAAGGTAAAAAAATCATCTGCGGATGCAATGGATAAGGCAAAGGACACAACAAAACGTCTTATGACAGTAAATGATTTAAAGAGCAAGATCAGAGGGTACAATAACGACAAAGAAAAATTATTTACACAGATAGGTATGGATCTCTATATTGCAAAGAAACAGGGTGAAAATATCGACGAAGCGATTGATGCGTTTGTGTCACAGATTGATACATTGAATATCCGTGTGAAGAACTTACAGGAAAAACTGGATCTGTTAGAATCCGGAGACTCTGTAGATGTAGAAGAAACAAAAGAATAATTAAGTTGTTGACAAAACAACATTTATTCAATATAATTGAAAAGGTTGAAGCTGGCGTACTAAGAGTAGCATAGAATATCATAGTTCCTTAGTTCGGCAGCTTCTTTTCATGTTAAAGTATTTATAGAAAAGGAAAGAGACGAATATGGCAACAGGAATAATTGGAACAGGAAGTTTTTTACCACCGACCATTATTGACAACAATGAGCTGGCTAAGATGGTGAAGACTGATGATGAATGGATCCGGGAGCATACTGGAATTGTGGAACGGCATATTGCCACGGATGAGACAACCTCTTATATGGCAACCGAGGCTGCATTGGCAGCAATTGAGAATGCCGGAATTGAACCGAAGGAGATCGACCTGATCTTGTTAGCAACATTATCACCGGAGCGGGCAACACCGAGTATGTCCTGTATTGTGCAGGATAAGATCGGTGCTGTGAATGCAACCTGCTTTGATCTGAATGCAGCATGTTCCGGTTTTGTATATGCCTTGCAGACTGCAGATGCGTATATTCGTTCCGGTCTTGCGAAGACAGCATTGGTGATAGGTGCGGAGACGTTATCCAAGATGGTAGACTGGAAGGATCGTTCAACCTGTATTTTGTTTGCGGATGGCGCAGGCGCAGCGATTGTGAGAGATACCGAGCATGGTATATTAGGAAGTGTGACACATAGTGATGGTTCTAAGGGAATGTCGTTGAAGTGTAAGGAACGTTCTACGAGGAATTTCCTGAATCGTAAGAATGAGGACAAGCACTATATCCAGATGATCGGACCGGATATCTTCAAGTTTGCGGTTCGTAAGGTTCCGGCATGTATTGATGTCTTGTTGGAACGGTCACATCTGACCAAGGAAGACGTTACATATTTTGTATTGCATCAGGCAAATGCACGTATTGTGGCGTCGGTTGCACGTAAGATGGATGTTCCGATTGAAAAATTCCCGATGAATGTTGACCATTGTGGTAATACATCGAGTGCCTCCATCCCGATCCTGTTGGATGAGATGAACCGTGGAGCTATGTTAAAGCCGGGCGATAAGATTGTACTGTGTGGTTTTGGAGGGGGACTTACATGGGGCGCCCATGCCCTTTCATGGCAGTTGCCAACACCGGATATTCAAACGGAAGAAGAGAAGGAGGAAGAAGAATGAGCAAAATTGCATTTATGTTTCCGGGACAGGGAGCCCAATATGTAGGAATGGGCAAAGAATTTTATGATAATAATGAAAAGAGCAGATCAATTTATGAGCAGGCATCTGCGGCAGTTGGATTAGATATTGAAGCACTCTGTTTTGAGGAGAATACCGATATCAATATTACAGAATATACACAGATTGCAATGTTGACAACAGAAGTTGCCATGATGCAGGCAGTGTTAGATCTTGGCGTGAAACCGGATGTAACAGGCGGCCTGTCATTGGGCGAATATTCTGCATTGGTGGCATCCGGGGTTATGGACTTTGAAGATTGTGCCAAGGTAGTCCGTAAGCGCGGTATCTATATGCAGGATGAAGTTCCGGCAGGAGAAGGCGGTATGGCTGCAATTATTGCAATGGATGCAGACAAGATCTTAGAAGTCCTAGAGAAAGTGGATGGCATTGTCGGAATTGCCAATTATAACTGTCCCGGACAGATTGCTATTTCCGGTGAGAATGCTGCGGTAGAGAAAGCCTGCGAATTATTGAAGGATGCCGGTGCAAAGCGCTGTATTCCGTTGAATGTAAGCGGACCATTTCATTCACCTATGTTAAAAGGAGCAGGAGAAAAGCTTGCAAAGGAATTAGAGCACGCGACGATTCATGATATCGCCATTCCGTATGTAACCAATGTGACCGGTGATTTTGTAAAAGATTCTGGTGAGGTTAAAGATCTCTTAGCGGCACAGGTATCGAATTCTGTAAAGTGGATTCAGTGTGTGGAAGCTATGCTTGCTGATGGCGTGGATACCTTTATTGAGATCGGACCGGGAAGAACATTATCTTCCTTTGTGAAGAAGATCAACAAGGAAGTAACCATAGTCAATGTAGATAAGTATGCAGATCTGGATAAGGTAAAAGCATTACTTGCATAGGAAAGGAAGGCAGCTATGTTAACAGGAAAGATTGCATTAGTAACAGGTGCAAGCCGCGGGATCGGTAAGAGTGTAGCGCTTACATTAGCTTCGTACGGAGCAACTGTGATTGTGAATTATAACGGCAGCAAAGAGAAAGCAGACGCAGTTGTGGATGAGATTATGAAACAGGGTGGAACAGCGAAGGCGTATGGTTGTAATGTATCAGATTATGCGGCGGTTGAAACAATGATGAAAGATATCGTAAAGGAATTTGGTGCATTGAATATATTAGTCAATAATGCAGGAATTACAAAGGATGGTCTTTTGATGAAGATGTCAGAGGAAGATTATGATTCTGTATTAGATATTAATCTGAAAGGTACATTTAACTGCATTAAACACATCTCACGCCAGATGCTGAAACAAAAAGGAGGAAGGATCATCAATCTTTCCAGTGTAGTAGGTGTATATGGTAATGGAGGACAAGTGAATTATGCGGCATCCAAGGCGGGTGTGATCGGTATTACGAAGTCTGTGGCAAAGGAATTAGGCTCAAGAGGTATTACGGTTAATGCAGTTGCACCTGGTTTCATTGTAACGGAGATGACGGATGCTATGCCGGAGGATGCTAAGAAACAGGTTATGGACCGGATTGCAATGAAACGGCTTGGAGATGTGAAAGATGTGGCTGAGACGGTGGCATTTCTGGCATCGGATAAGGCGTCTTACATAACAGGACAGGTTAT
>HF987893.1:60240-69166 GCA_000431135.1 Clostridium sp. CAG:590 | reverse complement strand
TGATGGTGGAATGAGTGTATAAGAAGGAGATTGATATGAGACGAGTTGTAGTAACAGGAATGGGTGCGATTACCCCGATCGGATTAAATGTAGAAGAATTCTGGAATGGTGTAAAGGAGAGCAAGGTTGGTATTGCACCGATCACAAAGTTTGATGCTTCTGAGTTCAAAGCAAAGATTGCTGCAGAAGTAAAGGGATTTAATGCGAAAGATTATATTGATCCAAAGACAGCCAAACGTATGGAATTATTTTCCCAGTATGCAGTGGTAGCTGCAAAAGAAGCCATCGAGCAGGCAGGTCTTGATATGGAGAAGGAAGATCCATACCGTGTCGGTACGGCAGTCGGATCCGGAACCGGCAGTCTACAGGCGGTTGAGCGGAATGTAAAGCGTTTAGAAGAGAAAGGTCCGAATCGGATCGAACCATTGTTAGTACCAGCTATGATCTCTAATATGGCAAGCGGTAATGTGTCTATCTACTTTGGTTTGAAAGGCAAATCCATCAATGTAGTAACCGCCTGTGCGACAGGAACCCATAATATTGGAGAAGCAATGCGTACGATTCAGTATGGAGATGCAGATGTTATGATCGCCGGAGGAACGGAATCCTGCGTGACACCGATTGGAATCGGTGGATTTGCTGCCCTTACTGCATTGAACACAACGGAGGATTGTTCCCGTGCATCCATTCCATTTGATAAAGACCGTGCCGGATTTGTATTAGGCGAGGGTGCCGGAGTGGTTGTCTTAGAAGAGTTAGAGCATGCCAAAGCAAGAGGAGCACATATCCTGGCAGAATTAGTTGGATATGGTGCAACTTCGGATGCTTATCATATCACTTCTCCTGCAGAAGATGGAATGGGTGCAGCCAATGCAATGATCTTTGCTATGAAGGATGCAGGTGTGAAACCGGAAGAGGTTGATTATATTAATGCTCATGGTACTTCTACCCATCACAATGATCTGTTTGAGACGCGTGCAATTAAGATTGCAATGGGTGAGGCGCAAAATGACGTCTATATCAGTTCAACCAAGTCTATGATCGGTCATTTGCTTGGTGCAGCAGGTGGAATTGAATTTATTACCTGTGTGAAGTCAATTGAAGATAATTATATTCATGAAAATGTTGGTTTGCATGAAGTAGAAGATCCGGAAGAGTTCTCGCTTAACTATGTAAAGGATGCCGGAATATCAACTGAAGTTAATGTTTGTATGAGTAATTCCCTTGGATTCGGTGGTCATAATGCAACACTGGTTGTTAAAAAATATACAGAATAAGAGTTGTCAGGAAATACATATTTACAAATAGCGAAACGGAGGGTACAATTATGGAGTTAGACATTAAACAGATCATGGAGATCATTCCGCATAGACAACCGTTTTTGTTGATCGACCGGGTGACAGAGATGGTACCGGGACAGTCGATTAAAGGCTATAAGAATGTATCGTATAATGAGCCTTATTTTGCCGGACATTTTCCTCAGGAACCGGTTATGCCGGGTGTATTGCAGTTAGAAGCACTGGCGCAGTTAGGGGCAGTTGCGGTTCTTTCACTGGAAGAGAACAAAGGAAAAACGGCTTATTTTGCGGGCGTGAATCAGGCCAAATTCAAACAAAAGGTAGTTCCGGGAGACCGTTTGGATTTAGAATGTGAAATCATCAAGACAAAAGGGCCTTTGGGAATCGGTGCGGTAAAAGCAACGGTAGATGGCAAGCTTGCATGCAAAGCGGAGATTTCTTTCATGATTGGATAGCAGGTTGTGAATGAGAAGATTTTTTAGAAGATATCAGAAAGTTTTATTTATCATATTATTGTTTCTTTGTCTGGCCGGCATTGTATATATCGGCATGATACAGCAACGGTCAGGAAGCGGAACGACGGCCGCTTCTAAGACTTTTGCAGGTCAGGCAATGGGAACAGCAGTGAAAAAGACGTTGTTTGGAGCAGATACGGAACAATTCGAGACGGTAAACGGACAGATTGATGATTGTTTGGATCAATTTGAGAAGCAGGTTTCGGTTCGAGTCTATGATTCAGAGATTGCAAAATGCAACCGCATGTATGCGGTTGATGGATTTTATTATCTTTCGGATGATGTGTTGAATGATCTGGCAAGAGAGATGGAGATATATAAGAGCAGTAAGGGTGCATTTTCCCCGTGCATCCGGCCGATTTCCGATTTGTGGGGAATTGAGGATGGCAACCAGACTGTGCCGGATGATAAAACAATCAGGAAGACATTGCAGTATTGCAATCCGGAAGATATTGAATTGAAAGAGGGTGGAGTGGTATTTCACTCTGCCAATATGGCACTTGATTTTGGTGCAGCAGGTAAGGGGATTGCAGGAGATAAGGTATACCGGATATTAGAAAAGTCGGATCTGACAGGTGCTGTTGTCTCAATTGGTGGAACGATCGTTGTATACGGCAGCAAGGGAACCGACAAAGAGTGGCATGTGGGAATTCAGGATCCGAGGGGCGAGAATGGAAGTCCTTTTGCGGTATTGGATATAGAAGGCGGTTATATCGTATCGACATCCGGTGATTATGAGAAATATTTCGAACAGGATGGAAAGCGGTATCATCATATTTTTGACCCGGCAACCGGATATCCGGCAGACAGCGGACTGATGTCTGTGTCCATAATCAGCAAGGATGGATTTTTGTCTGATGCCCTTTCAACTGCTTGTTTTGTGATGGGCTTAGAGAATGGAATGAAATATGCCCGGGAACAGAATGTGGAGGCTATTTTTGTTACGACGGATCAAAAAGTTTATGTAACAAAGGGAATCCGCAAGAATTTCCGAATTCAGGTAGATGCATATGAGTTGGAAAAATAACGGCAAATTAAGAATTCAGATAGGAGATATTGTAATCCTTACAGGGGGATTATTGATATCTCTTATTGTGTTATTATGCATTCGGCATACAACCGGCGGAGCATATATTGAAGTTACGGTTGATCGGAAGGTTACGTCTTATTCTTTGCAAAAAGACCAGACAATCCGGATTGAGTCGCAAAATGGTGGACAAAACGAACTGGTTATTGAAAATGGCAGTGCTTATATGAAATCGGCAGACTGTCCAGATCAGATCTGTGTAAAACATAAAGCCATTTCTAAAAACGGAGAGAGTATTATATGTCTTCCGCATGCGGTATATGTCGAAGTGATAAGCGACCAGAATAATGATATTGATAATTAAGGACGGAATGCGATGAATACAAAACGTATCACACAATTTGGCTTGTTTTTAGCAACTGCATTGGTATTATCCTATTTAGAGAGTCTGTTACCGGTAATGGTGGCGGTTCCGGGTTTTAAGATCGGTCTTGCCAATATCGTTACCATGCTTTTTGTATATGAATACGGAATACGGGAAGCATTTGGATTTATGATAGTCCGTGTGGTGTTATCCGGCTTTTTGTTTTCCGGAATAGCAGGTATTGTGTATAGTTTGGCGGGGGGAGTCTGTTGCATTTTTGTGATGGCGCTTACCCGGAAAATACCATTCTGTTCTGTGTTAGGCGTCAGTATGATGGGTGCGGTTTCGCACAATTTTGGACAGATCCTGATTGCATGGTTTGTTATGGACAATGCACATATCCTATATTATTTTCCGGCACTCTGTATTGCCGGTCTTACGACCGGTTTAGTGATCGGTGTTCTAAGTAATACTCTAATGAAAGTTCTTCATCCTTTTCTATGATAAAATAAAAAACAATATGGTAAAAATGAGATATTGGTTGTATAATTGATAAGTGTTCTCAAATAAGAATTGGCAGGTTGGGAACGATCAGAAAAAAGAGAGGTAGCGTATATGGGTTTATTTACATTTAAAGGAGGAATACATCCTTATGATGGCAAGGACCTGTCGAAAGATAAGGCTATACAGGAGTATTTGCCAAAAGGGGATTGCGTGTATCCGTTGTCACAACATATTGGTGCACCTGCAAAGCCATTAGTAAAGAAGGGTGATCACGTTCTGGTAGGACAAAAGATTGCGGAGGCACAAGGTTTTGTGTCTGCAAATATTCATTCCGGAGTTTCCGGAATTGTTAAGTCGATCGAACCGCGGTTGACAGTAAACGGAACGAAAGTGAATTCAATCGTAATAGATAATGATGGAGAATTCGAAGAGATTGATTTTACACAGAATGTGAAACCATTAGATCAGATGTACAGGGAAGATGTAAAAGATGCGATTAAAGAAGCAGGAATTGTCGGAATGGGTGGAGCCGGATTCCCGACAAATGTTAAGTTGTCGCCTAAGAATGAAGATGCAATTGATACGATCATTGTAAATGGTGCAGAATGTGAGCCGTATTTAACATCGGATTATCGCCGTATGTTAGAAGATCCGGAGAAGATCGTAACCGGATTGCAGATTGTGATCAATTTGTTTGACCATGCAAAAGGAATTATTGCAATTGAGGATAACAAGCCGGATGCGATTGCAAAGTTAAAGGAGTTAACACAGAATATTCCGGATATCACCGTGAATGCAGTGAGAACAAAGTACCCACAGGGTGCGGAACGCCAACTGATCTATGCTAATACAGGGCGTCAGATCAATTCCTCCATGCTTCCTGCGGATGCCGGTTGTATCGTGCATAATATTGATACGATCGTTGCAATCTATAATGCAATTATTGAAGGAAGACCATTGTTTGAGAGAATAGTAACGGTAACAGGAGATGCAGTAAATGATACCGCGAATTTTAAGGTGCGGTTAGGAACCAATGCACAGGAACTCATTGATGCGGTGGGCGGATTTAATATAGAAGATCCGGGAAAGATCATATCCGGCGGACCGATGATGGGGAAGGCAATGTTTTCTTTGGATGTTCCGTTGGTGAAAGGAAGTTCTGCATTGTTATGTTTCCGGGAAGATATGGTTTCTGCGGTGGAACCGTCCAATTGCATCCGCTGCGGCAGATGTGTTGAAGTATGTCCCGGAAGGGTTATGCCGAATAAGCTGGCAGATTTTGCTTCACATGGAGATTATGAAAGTTTTCAGAAGTATGATGGAATGGAATGTTGTGAGTGTGGATGCTGTTCATTTGTATGCCCGGCAAAGCGGCATTTAACACAAATGATTGCAGGAACGCGTAAACAGATTCTTGCAAACAGAAAACGATAGGAGGTGGATGAGATTTGGAACAGACAATGAAGATTTCCTCTTCTCCACATATTAGGGATAGAGAATCAACAACAAATATTATGGGACAGGTATTGCTTGCTTTGATGCCTGCAACGTTGTTTGGAATTTATAACTTTGGGATCAGAGCGTTGGTGATCATTCTGATCACGGTTATAAGTTGTGTATTTTTTGAAGCAGCCTTTGAAAAGCTGACAGATCGTAAGAATACAATCATGGATCTGTCGGCCGCATTGACCGGATTATTGCTTGCATTGAATCTGCCGGCAGACGTACCATTCTGGCTGCCGGTAATTGGTAGTTTCTTTGCAATCATAGTCGTAAAACAGGTTTTTGGCGGCTTGGGACAGAATTTCATGAATCCGGCATTAGGAGCCAGATGTTTTCTGTTGATATCATTTACCGGGAAAATGACAACGTTTACGTATGATGCTGTCACAACGGCTACACCGCTTGCCAATCTTAAGGCAGGGGAGAGTGTGGATGTAAAAGCCATGTTTCTTGGAACAACAGCCGGAACGATCGGTGAGACATGTGCACTTGCATTGATCGCAGGAGGCATATATCTTTTGGTGCGAGGGATCATCAATTACCGGATACCTTTGTTTTATATTGGAACATTTGCAATATTGATACTTATTTATGGAATGGCATCCGGCAGAGGCCTTGATTTTTCGTTTCTATTTGCACATTTATTTGGTGGTGGTCTGATGCTTGGAGCATTCTTTATGGCAACGGATTATGTCACGTCACCGATTACACCGATGGGAAAGATATATTTTGGTATGCTGTTAGGTCTTCTTACATTTTTATTCCGTATATTTGGTGGATCTGCGGAAGGGGTATCCTATGCAATTATTCTCGGTAATCTGCTTGTTCCGTTGATTGAGAGAATTACCGTTCCAAAGTCATTTGGAAAGGGGGCAGAGAAACATGAGTAGTGAAAGTATCAAAAATACAATTTCTCTGATGTTGATCACATTGATTGCAGGTCTGTTATTAGGAGCGGTATATGAGATTACAAAAGAGCCGATCCGCAAAGAGAATCAGAAAGCAAAAGAGGAAGCGTATAAGGCAGTATTTGCAGATGCGGATGCCTTTGAAGATGTGAAGATCGATGAGGATAAAGTAGCGAAAGCATTAGATGAAAAAGGATTAGATGCAACCATTAACGAAGCGATGAAGGTATTAGACAAATCCGGACAACAGATTGGTTATGTATTGACAGTGACTGATCATGAAGGCTACGGTGGAGATATTCAGTTTGCTATGGGTGTGCAGTCGGATGGAACACTGAATGGAATTTCATTTCTATCGATCAGTGAGACGGCAGGACTCGGTATGAAAGCGAAGGAGGATGCTTTCCGGAAACAATTTGAAGGAAAGAAAACGGATCAGATCGTTTATACCAAGAATGGTGCCAAAGCAGATAATGAGATCGATGCATTATCCGGAGCAACGATTACAACGAATGCAGTTACCAATGGTGTAAATGCAGGATTATATTTTATCAGTACATTACAGTAGGAGGCGGTAATTATGAGTAAAACATTAGAACGTTTAAAATGTGGTATTGTAACCGAGAATCCTACGTTTGTACAGATGTTAGGAATGTGTCCGACCATGGCGGTTACAACATCTGCAAAAAATGGAATTGGAATGGGACTTACCACAACGGTAATCCTGATCTTAAGTAATATGATGATATCGGCATTGCGGAAGGTAATTCCGGACAAGGTTCGTATTCCGGCATATATCGTTATTGTTGCATCATTTGTTACGATTGTGCAGTTTTTATTACAGGGATTTGTTCCGTCTTTGTACGACAGTCTTGGTATCTATATTCCATTGATTGTTGTAAACTGTATTATCCTCGGCCGGGCAGAGAGTTTTGCATCAAAGAATAATGTCTGGCTCTCTATGTTTGATGGAATTGGAATGGGACTTGGATTTACAATCGGTTTAACCGCAATCGGTATTTTCCGTGAATTGTTTGGAAATGGTTCTGTTTTTGGATTTCAGATCATGCCGTCTTCTTACGAACCGATCACCATATTGATTCTCGCACCGGGAGCATTCTTTGTATTAGCGTGTCTGATCGCAGTACAGAATAAAGTGCGATTGAATAAAGCAAAAAAGGCAGGTGTTCCAATGGAGTCCTGCGAACGTGAAAATGGTTGTGCAGGCTGTGCGAACACATTATGTGAAGGACGAAAATTGGCACAGAGTGATAAAACGGACAAATAATCCGTGTATGATAAGGAGGCAGAGCAAATGAATTTATTATTGATAGCGGTCGGAGCCGCATTAGTAAATAATGTTGTATTAAGCCAGTTCTTAGGATTATGTCCATTTATCGGTGTTTCTAAGAAAGTAGATACAGCAGCAGGCATGGGCGGAGCGGTTATATTTCTTTTTTTAATTGTCTTTATATTTGTTATTACAATTGCATCCGCAGTTACCAGTCTGATCTATACATTTATTTTGGAAAAATTAAATATCACCTACTTGCAGACGATTGTATTTATTTTGGTGATTGCTGCACTGGTTCAGTTTGTAGAGATGTTTTTGAAGAAAATGGTGCCGGCACTATATCAGGCGCTGGGTGTGTACCTTCCACTGATCACAACAAACTGTGCAGTGTTAGGTGTTGCATTGATCAATGTTCAGAAATCATACGACTTTTTATCTTCTGTTGTGAATGGATTTGGAACGGCTGTTGGTTTTACAATTTCTATTGTGATCATGGCAGGAATCCGGGAGAAGATTGAGTATAATGATGTTCCGGAATCTTTTAAAGGTACACCGATCGTACTGATAACGGCAGGATTGATGGCAATGGCATTTTTCGGCTTTTCAGGCCTGATCAAATAGGAGGGATACGCATGATTACATCAATTTTACTTGCGATGGCAATGGTTGGAGGAACCGGTGTTATCATCGGAATCCTGTTGGGAATTGCTGGGGAAAAGTTTGAGGTAGAAGTAGATGAAAAAGAGGTAGCAGTCAGAGGATGCCTTCCGGGAAACAATTGTGGTGGTTGTGGATTTCCGGGATGTGATGGTTTGGCAGCGGCAATCGCAAAGGGAGAAGCTCCGGTAAATGCATGTCCGGTTGGCGGAGATAATGTTGCCAATGCAGTTGCACAGATTATGGGCGTAGATGCAGGGAATTCGGTAAAAATGACCGCATATGTGAAGTGTGCAGGTTCCTGTGAAAAGGCAAAGGATCAGTATGAATATGTCGGTCCAAAGGATTGCAAACTTGCCATGAATAATCCGGGTGGAGGAGCAAAGGCATGCTCATATGGATGTACCGGTTATGGTAACTGTAAGAATGTATGTCCGTTTGATGCGATTGAGATTGTAGACGGAATCGCAAAGGTGAATCCGGATCTGTGCAAAGCATGCGGCAAATGTGTGGCAGAATGTCCAAAACATTTAATTGAGTTAGTACCGGCTGATGCGGTATGTGTGGTACAATGCAGTTCCAAAGATCGTGGTGTGGACGTAAAGAAAGTATGTCAGGCAGGGTGTATCGGATGCGGTCTTTGTGCAAGAAACTGTCCGGCAGATGCTATTACGATAGAGAATAATATTGCGCATATCGATCAGGAGAAATGTACACATTGCGGAGTCTGCAAAGAAAAATGCCCGGTTAAGATCATTTCCGGTGTAGAAGAATAATCAATATAATGAGGGCACGATAGCGAAAGAAAGGAATTAATAAAATGAGACAAACGCTTGAAGAAGAAAAGCAGATAAAT
>HF987893.1:37157-60147 GCA_000431135.1 Clostridium sp. CAG:590 | reverse complement strand
TATAAGAAAGAATTGCGGAAGAAACGCCTGGATTCCATGGAAGGAAAAGAGAAACGTAAATATATTCTTTATTATTACAAATGGTATTTTATTGGTGTTGTATTTGCAATCGCAATGTGCATTTATATCGGAAAGACGTTCTATATGGCATCATTGCCAACAGAATTAATTGTTGCAGTTACCAATGATGGCACGAATGCTTTTTGTGAACAGTATATTCCGGATGCATTCCGGGAGTATTATCAATTAGGCGATAAGAACACGATACAGGTGTTTGATAATCTGACAATTGAGAATCCGGATAATGTGAGAGTACGGGAAAGTACACTGACGGATTACGAGAAGATTATGGTATATATTAGTTCTGATCGTTTAGATGCGATCATTGGCAACAGTGATACGCTGAATTATTATAAATCAACGGGTGATATTGCTATCGTGGATCAATGTATGCCGGAGGAGTTGTATCAGCAATTAGAATCCTATATCGTAGATGAAACAGATCCCACCGGGTATATGAATGATGGGAAGCCGTATGCGGCAGCGATTGATATCAGTCAGACAGATTTTGTAAAACAATGCCAATTATCGTATGATGATGTATATTTGATGATACCGAATAACCGTTATATGGAAAATGATGCAACACTTCGCCTGATCCGCATGATATTTGATCTGCCGGATGAAACGGAGTGATACCAAAAAAACAGTTTACAATTCACTTTTTGATATGATATAATATGTAAAGATATTATGTTAATCACAAGGAACACTTCTTTTTTTCAATTTATAAGCATATATTGTGTTTAAGGATGAATGGGAGAATGTGTATGACCTATTTAGACCTGAGACAGAAAGAAGTGATTAATTGTAAGGACTGTAAGCGGATTGGCTGTGTTGCGGATATAGAATTTGATCCATGCAATGGACAGATCTGTGCATTGATTGTTCCTGCGCCTGTTCGTTTCTTTTCCTGTTTTTCAAAATGCTGCCGGTATTATATCCGATTTTGCGATGTTGTACGGATCGGGCCGGATATCATTTTGGTGGATGTCTGTTTGGAAACAGCAAGAATGAAGGATGAATAAGGAGGACGATACAAATGAAATGTCCATTTTGTGGAGAAGACAGCACAAGGGTAATTGATTCAAGACCGGCAGATGATAACAGTTCTATCCGCCGAAGAAGAGAATGTGATGAGTGTGGAAAACGTTTTACAACCTATGAAAAAGTAGAGACAATTCCACTGATCATTATTAAAAAAGATAAGATCCGCGAGGCATACGATCGTTCCAAGATTGAATCCGGGGTGATCAAATCCTGTCACAAACGCCCAATCTCGGTGGAAGAGATTGAAAAATGTATTGACCGGATTGAGACAAAGATATTCAATTTAGAACAAAAAGAGGTAGAAAGTTCTGTAATTGGTGAGATTGTTATGGATGAATTAAAGTCCTTGGATCAGGTTGCTTATGTGCGGTTTGCTTCCGTGTATCGTGAATTCAAAGATGTGAATATCTTTATGGATGAATTAAAGAAACTTCTTAATTGATTATAATTGTGAATTAAGTATGAAAACGCAGCATTTCTGTTGCGTTTTTTTAATGTGTCTGTTATCATTTATATTGTTCATGCAAGGAGATGGAATAGGAGATTCCATGTATAATAAAGTTCTAAGTGGCACACTGCACGGAGTAGAAGGACGTTTGATTGCAGTGGAAGCCGATGTAAGCGAAGGTCTGCCATCGTTTAATATGGTAGGATTTTTAGCATCAGAAGTTCGTGAGGCGAGTGATCGGGTAAGAACCGCACTTAAGAATTCGGGTTATCAGATTCCCCCAAAGAAGATTACGGTTAATTTATCGCCGGCGGACGTCAGAAAGGAAGGTTCTGCCTTCGATTTACCCATTAGCATTGCATTGCTTGCAGCATATGGATATATTCCGGAAGAATACACAAGGGATATATTATTTATCGGTGAATTGTCGTTAAATGGAGATGTCTGCGGAGTACGGGGAATATTGCCGGTAGTTGATTTTGCAAGAAGCAAAGGCGTTACAAGGATCATTTTGCCCTATGGTAATCGAAAAGAAGCATCGATCATTCCGGATATGGAGATTATCGGAGTGAAGAATTTGAAACAGGCAGTAGAGCATCTGTTGGGCAACCATCTCATTACGCCTGAGTCTTTTGCAAGAAATAACAGAAGGGTCACGGCTGAGTTCAAAGAAGATTTTTCGGATGTGAAAGGACAACATATACTCAAGAGGGCAACAGAGATTGCGGTAGCTGGTATGCATAATATATTGTATATGGGCCCGCCCGGTGCGGGCAAGTCTATGATTGCCAAACGTATACCTACAATTATGCCGGAATTATCATATGAGGAGAGCGTAGAACTTACGAAGATATACAGTGTAAATGGCATGCTTGATCCGGAAAGCGGACTGATGAGTAATAGACCTTTTCGGATGCCGCATCATTCTATTACGGCACACGCTCTGATCGGGGGAGGTATGAATCCCAAACCGGGAGAGATTAGTTTGGCACATCATGGGGTATTATTTTTGGATGAATTTCTGGAGTTCCAGAAGAATGTCATTGAAATGATGCGACAACCTTTAGAGGATGGACAGGTAACAATTTCAAGGCTTCAAGGGAATTATACATTTCCAAGTGATTTTATGTTAGTGGCAGCGATGAATCCATGCCCATGTGGTTATTATCCGGACAGGCAGCGGTGTCATTGCAGCCGGACACAGATTGCAAGATATTTAAGGAAGGTATCCCAGCCGATGCTTGACAGAATTGATATGAATATTTCGGTCAAACGCATTGAATATGATGAATTGTATGGAGAAGGGATTGAGGAATCATCAGCTAAGATCAAGCGTCGTATAATGACGGCACAACAGGTTCAACAAAAACGATTGAAGCCGTTCCGGATACAATTTAATTCACAGATCCCGGCTTCTGCGTTAGAAGAAGTCTGTCAGCTTGGAATAGAGGAGCGTAAGATGCGGAAAGATATATTTGAACAATATAAGCTGACTGCGCGTGGCGCAGGAAAGGTATTACGGGTTGCAAGAACGATTGCGGATCTGGATCATAGTGAAAAAGTAAAATGCGATCATTTGTGGGAAGCACTGTCATATCGGATGAGTGATTTTTATCAGGGAGGTGCGGAACAGTGATGGAATATGATCAATATTGGTATTGGCTGAACAATATTGTTGGAGTTGGCAGACAGACAATACGTTATTTGCTGAAAATATACGGGAACCCACAAGCTGTTTATGAGGCAGATGTGCATAAAGCAGCAGAACAGATTAATGATGAGAGGGGGCGGCTGGCATTTTTACAATCAAAAGATCCGGTGCGGATATTAGAAGAGTGGAATCGGTTAAAAGAGAAAAAGATTACATTTATTCATCCGGAGAGCAGACAGTTTCCTTCAAAACTTATGTATATACCGGATGCCCCGTTAGGATTGTATTACAAAGGAAGCTTGCCACAGGAAGGTCATAAGGCGGTAGCCATTATCGGTGCAAGGAATTGTACAAGATATGGTATTGAAATGGCACGGTTTTTTGGAAGAGAGCTTTCAAAATGTAATATTGATGTAATCAGTGGCTTAGCACGCGGAATTGACGGAATGGCACATACCGGAGCACTGGAAGGACAGGGGTATACATTAGGAATATTGGGATGTGGTATTGATGTTGTATATCCGAATGAAAATTACAGACTTTTTATGCAAATGGAACGATCGGGTGGAATTTTGTCCGAATATAATATCGGTCTGCAACCGGTGTCTGGATTGTTTCCACAACGCAACCGGTTAATTTCCGGAATGGCAGATGGCGTGCTTGTAATTGAGGCAATGGAAAAAAGTGGAACATTTATTACAGTGGATCATGGGTTGGATCAGGGAAAAGAGATTTTTGCAATTCCGGGCAGGTTAACAGATCGAAAAAGCGCAGGATGTAATAATCTGATCAAATTAGGAGCACATGTAGTCACAGAAGTTACAGATATATTAGATATCCTTCATTCTGATAATCGTAACAGTACCTATATGAATACGATTGACGAGGCAACTTCTCCAGTAACAAAAGTCAAGCTTGCACCAAATGAAAAAATGGTGTATAGTTGTTTGCGAATTGAACCGAAATATTTGGATGACATAATTAATGAAGTACAGATCGCACCGCAAGATGTTTGCAGGATACTCAACCAATTTGTAATGAATGGTTGGATTGTAGAATGTACAAGAAATTATTATGCCATTAAATTATAATGAATGCGGGAAGGAGCCTCAGTTTATGGCAAAGAACCTTGTGATCGTAGAGTCACCGGCAAAAGCAAAAACAATTAAAAAGTTTCTTGGGAAAAATTATGAAGTGATTGCATCGAACGGACATGTCAGGGATTTACCCAAATCTCAGATGGGGATTGATGTAGAACATGATTTTGAACCAAAGTATATTACAATCCGAGGAAAAGGAGAATTGTTAGCAGCACTTCGAAAAGAAGTCAAAAAAGCCGACAAGGTTTATCTGGCAACTGACCCGGACCGCGAGGGAGAAGCAATATCATGGCATTTGTCGATTGCTTTGAATCTGGACGGCAAAAAATATAAAAGAATAACATTTAATGAGATTACGAAGAATGCAGTTAAGAACTCTTTGAAAGAGGCAAGAGATATCGATATGAATCTGGTGGATGCGCAACAGGCGAGGCGCGTGCTGGATCGTCTGGTTGGTTATGAGATCAGTCCGGTATTATGGGCAAAGATCAAAAGAGGTCTCAGTGCAGGGCGTGTTCAGTCGGTTGCACTGCGCCTGATCTGTGATCGCGAAGATGAGGTGAATAATTTTATTCCACAGGAATATTGGACATTAGAAGCAGAAGTGGTGCCGGAGGGATCAAAGAAATCTTTTATGGCAAAACTTACGAAAACACCTTCCGGCAAAGCAGATATTCATTCAAAAGAAGAGATGGAACAGATATTGAAGGAGATTGGAAAACAGTCTCTTCAGATCAATTCTGTTAAAAAATCCGAACGTGTTAAGAAATCTCCGCTTCCATTTACGACTTCTACGTTACAACAGGAGGCTGCAAAGAAGTTGAATTTTGCAACAGCTAAGACAATGCGGATTGCACAGCAGTTGTATGAAGGCGTAGAGATTAAGGGGAGAGGCAGTGTTGGTCTGATCACTTATTTAAGAACAGACTCTGTTCGAATCTCAGAAGAGGCAAATGCTTCAGCAGTTGATTATGTTGCGGCACAATATGGAAAACAATATGTCGGTAATAATACATCAAAGGCGGCGACCGGACGTAAGATTCAGGATGCACATGAGGCAATTCGACCAACAGATGTAACATTGTCGCCTGTTATTGTGAAGGAACAGCTGTCAAGAGACCAGTTCCGGTTATATCAGCTTATTTATAATCGTTTTTTAGCAAGCCGTATGGCTCCTGCACGATATGAGAGCGAATCTCTGAAACTCGGAACAAGGGGTTATGAGTTTAGTGCAACTTCCACCAAACTTGTATTTGACGGTTTTATGGCTGTGTACACAATGGAAGATGAGAATGATGAATTGCGCAACCTCTTTAAGAATATTGATGAGAATACGAACCTGACGGTGAAAAACTGGGTGGATAAACAGCATTTTACACAGCCGCCTGCACATTATACGGAAGGTTCATTGGTAAAACAGTTAGAGGAACTCGGAATTGGACGGCCAAGTACCTATGCACCGACTATTTCAACAATTCTTGCAAGAAGATATATTGTAAAGGAGAATCGGAACCTTTATGTTACAGAGCTTGGCGAAGCAGTTAATCAGATCATGCTGAAAGCGTTTCCGGTTATTGTAAATACAGAATTTACTGCAAATATGGAATCCTTGCTTGATAATATAGAAGAAGGTTTGATCGATTGGAAGACCGTTGTTTCCAATTTTTATCCGGATCTGGATGAAGCAGTGAAGGCGGCGAATGAAGAACTGGAACACGTGAAGATTGAAGACGAGGTTTCGGATGAGATATGTGAGGAATGTGGAAGGAATCTGGTTGTGAAATATGGACCGCATGGTAAGTTCCTGGCATGTCCCGGTTTTCCTGAATGCAGATTTACCAAACCATATTTTGAAAAGATTGGCATTGCGTGTCCAAAATGTGGAAAAGACATTGTTTTAAAAAAGACGAAAAAAGGAAGAAAGTATTACGGTTGTATTGATAATCCGGAATGCGATTTCATGTCATGGCAGAAACCATCGGCGATAAAATGTAGTAAATGCGGACAGATCATGCTTGAAAAAGGAAATAAACTTGTGTGCAGCAACACGGAATGCGGGTATGTTTGCGAAAAACCTAAAAAATAATGATTGATTGAAGTTCTCTTTTTTAGAAAATTGTTGTTATTATTGTGCAATTGTGATAAAATTATTCTGTGATTGGAGGGAGCTTAATGAGTGTACAGTTATTAGATAAAACAAGAAAAATTAATCAACTCTTGCATAATAACAATTCTCATAAAGTTATCTTTAATGATATATGTAAAGTTCTAAGTGAGATTCTGGAATCGGATATCCTTGTGATCAGCAAGAAAGGAAAGGTTCTGGGAATACAGAACCGGTCGGATATCAGTGAGATAACAGAATTGATCGTACCAAAGGTTGGAGATTTTATTGATTCATTGTTGAATGAACGTTTACTTGGAGTACTTTCCACAAAAGAGAATGTGAATCTGGCGACGCTTGGATTTGAGATTGAAGATTTGGAAAGATATCGTGCAATTATTTCTCCAATTGACATTGCTGGAGAACGATTGGGTACTGTGTTCATGTATAAGGAAGATGAACAGTATACGATTGATGATATCATTTTGAGTGAATATGGAACAACAGTTGTCGGACTTGAGATGATGAGAAGTGTGAATGAAGAGAATGCAGAGGAGAATCGCAAATTAGCGATCGTACATTCTGCAATCAGCACATTATCTGCATCGGAATCAGAGGCAATCTATCATGTGTTTGAAGAATTGTCCGGCATGCAGGGAATTCTGGTTGCATCTAAGATTGCAGACCGCGTTGGAATTACAAGATCTGTGATTGTGAATGCTCTTCGTAAGTTTGAAAGCGCGGGTGTCATTGAGACCAGATCATCCGGAATGAAAGGAACAAATATCCGGGTATTGAATGAATTTGTTTTCGATGAGGTTAAGAAATTACATAACTAGAATGGATTTGAGATAGCAAAAGGATTTGTGAGGCAACTCAGAAGTTTTTTGCTATTGTTTTGTTATTGAATATTTATTAGAATCAAAGGAGGCAACAGATGATCAACACAAATATTTATAATTATATCAATGTTTTGGATAAGGCGGCAGATGCGGCTAATTCCAGAAACGAAATTTTATCAAATAATATTGCGAATGTAGATACACCGAATTACAAAAGAAAAGATGTCTCTTTTGAAAACTATTTAGAACAGGCTTTGATCGGACCGGAATCACTGGATAACAGGATCGCAGATGTGAATACACATTTATCCGACTTTGGAGGAATGACTTATACGGATCATTCTACGTTATCATATCGATTAGATGGCAACAATGTAGACATAGATACGGAAAGTGCATATTTAGCAGAGAATCAGATTCGTTACAATGCATTAGTGGAACAGATTGGACAGGAATTTTCCCGTTATAAGACGGTACTTTCAAACTAATAAGGGAGGGTGAATAGGATGAGTGGTATTTTTAATGCGATGAATGTGTCTGCATCAGGTATGACTGCACAGCGGACAAGAATGGATATTATTTCGGAGAATATTGCTAATGTGAATACGACCAGAGATGAGGATGGAAAACCGTACAAGAGAAAAACGGTTGTATTTCAGGAAAATTCAAATGCTTCATTTGATCACATATTGTGTAACAAATTAGAGTCATATCATCCGCATGGGGTCAAGATTGCATCTATTGTAGAAGATACAAGTGAGGGTGCCATGACATATGATCCGACACATCCGGATGCAGATGAGAATGGATATGTTACATTACCGAATGTGAATACTGTAACGGAAATGACGAACCTCATTGATGCGAGTCGTTCGTATGAAGCAAATGCAACAGCGTTTAACGCATCAAAAGCAATTGCATCGAAAGGATTGGAATTGTTTAATTAATATATTTATTAGAATGGAAAGGTGAATGATATATGGCAGTATCGGGTGTACAGGGTGTTGATCTGACCAATTTGATACATGGTGCAGCGCAGTCGACAAATGTTTCTACACAAAAGAACACAGCATTTGATAATTTGTTTAATTCGGCAGTTGATATGTACAAAGAGACGGATGCATTACAAGATGCAGCGGAAGAGTCAGAAATGAATTTTGCTCTTGGATATTCTTCAAGTGTTCATGATTTGGCAATAGCACAACAAAAGGCAAATATTTCTTTACAATATACGGTAAAAGTTACCAATAAGGCTTTAGAGGCATACAAAGAATTGATGAATATGCAAATTTAACATAAGGGCAGGTAGTATACGATGTTAGACAGGGTGAAATCCATTCAGACCAAATTGGTTGAATTTTGGAATCGGTTTACAAGCAAACAAAAGACGTTAATTATAACTATTTCGGCAGCGGTGATCTTTACACTGGTGGCGTTAATTGTGTTATTAAATCGTACAAAGTATGTTGAATTAGTGACGTTTGACAATACCAGCGATGCTTCATCAGCAGATCAGGTGCTTACTGATGCAGGGATTGCTCATCAGGTGTCCGGTAACGGGCTTACATTTACGGTTGATGAGAAACTGGAATCTTCGGCAAGACTGGCGTTAGGAGAGAATAATATCGCGACGAATGTGGATGATGATTGGGACAAGTTATTTAACAACAGCATGTCTACAACAGATAGCGAACGGCAGCTAAAACAAAAGATAGTTAAACAAAATGACATTGGCAAAGAACTTGAACAGATAGAAGGGGTGAAACAGGCATCTGTTCAGATTACTATACCGGACAATACCAATTCGTTATTGTCAGCGGATAAGGAAGCATCTGTCAGTGTTCTTTTAATGACTACAAAAGACTTTAAGGATGACAGTGTCGAGGGAATTGCTAACTATGTTGCAACATCACTTGGTAATTCAACAACGGATTCTGTGCGTATTATAGATCAAACAGGTGCATTATTATTTGGTGGTGATGAAAATTCTGATTCTGTGACCGGTAATTCTTCTAAAGCAATCAAGATTGCGAATCAGGTGACAGATAACCTCGAAGACAGAGTCCGCAGCCTGCTCATCAGTTCCGGTGTTTATAATGACGCAGAAGTAACTGCAAATTTAGATATTGATCTTGATGAAAAACAGATTGTGGATGAACATCATTATACTGATGATACAGAGGATGATACCGGTCCGAAGACAAGTTATTATTATTATGATGCAACCAATACAGACGGTACATCTGGAATCCCGGGAACCGATTCGAACGATGGACAAACACAGGACTATGAAATATTGAATGGTTCCGCAGGAAACAGTAGTGCCAATGTCGTGAAGGAAGAATATAATGACAGCGTAACGACAACCAACACATCCAAAGCGATCGGAACTGTGAATAAAGATAATTCTACCATTGCGGTTGTGCTTAGTAAGTATGTGATTTATGATGAAGCACAGATGAAAAAATCCGGGCAGTTAAAGGGAACGAATTTTGATACGTTCCAGGAGAAGAATAGCGAACGAAAAGCAATTGAGCTGGATCAGGAAGCCATTGATCTTGTAGAAAAAGCAACCGGACTTCCTGCGAATAATATTGCTGTACAGGCATATGAAGTGCCGATCTTTTATCCACAGGAAACAACGGCAGCCGATATCGCTACGAATTATTTGCAGTTTATATTAGCGATATTGATCGTTGCGTTATTATGTTTTGTTGTATTCAAGGGAATGAAGCCTGTTGAGGTGACCGAGTTAGAACCGGAGCTTTCTGTGGAAGCATTATTGGCTACAACAAAAGAAAACCAGAGTTTGGAAGATATTGAATTTAGTGATAAATCTGCAACCAGACAGCAGATCGAACGATTTGCGGATGAGAATCCGGAGGAAGTTGCACTTCTTCTTCGTAACTGGTTGAATGATGATTGGGACTAAAGGAAGTTGGAAAGGGAGGAATAGAAATGTCGATGAATGATGAAGATATGTCAGGTGCACAAAAAGCAGCCATTCTCTTAATTTCTTTAGGACCGGAGAAATCAGCTAATATATTCAAACATTTAAAGGAAGATGAGATAGAAGCACTGACATTAGAGATTGCAAACACAAGAAGTGTACCACCGGATGTAAAAGAACAGGTCTTAGAAGAGTTTTATGAGATCTGTCTGGCACAGCAGTATATTGCAGAGGGTGGTATCGGCTATGCCAAAGAATTACTGGATAAAGCCCTTGGTGAAGATAAGGCACGGGATGTGATCGGCAGACTGACTGCATCCTTACAGGTTCGTCCGTTTGAGTTTGTCCGTAAAGCAGATCCGTCACAGTTGCTCAACTTTATCCAGGATGAACATCCGCAGACAATTGCGCTTATTCTTGCGTATTTACCATCTAGTCAGGCGGCTGCGGTTGTGGGGGCACTTCCGCCTGAAAAACAGGCAGATGTTGCAAAACGTATTGCGTTAATGGATCGTACCAGTCCGGATGTGATCAAAGAGGTAGAAAAGGTACTTGAGAAGAAACTGTCTTCTTTGGTAAATCAGGATTACACCATTGTCGGTGGTGTAGATGCCATTGTATCTATTCTGAATACGGTAGACCGCAGTACCGAGAAACATATTATGGAAACATTAGAGATTGAAGAACCTGAACTTGCGGATGAGATCCGGCGTAAGATGTTTGTATTTGAGGACATCTTAAGTCTTGATAATCGTGCAATTCAGACAGTGCTTAGAGAAGTGGATAACAGTGAACTTGCCATTGCACTTAAGAATGCAAATGAAGATGTTCAGAATTGTATCTTTAACAATCTTTCATCCCGTCTTGCTACGATGATCAAGGAGGATATGGAATACATGGGCCCGGTTCGATTGAAAGACGTGGAAGAAGCACAGCAGAAGATTGTCAACATTATTCGAAAGTTAGAGGATACCGGAGAAATTGTTATTTCCCGTGGTGGAGGTGACGAGATCGTTGTCTAATCTGATTAAATCCGGATTTGTCGCATTTTCACAGGATAATACTATGGTGATTGATGCGAATAATAACAAGATAATAAAAGGAATGGAAGAGGCACTGCAGGAAGCGGCTGCGACTAAAGAAGCTGCGTCACTTGAGGAAGCTTTGGCAGAAGCCATGATAGAAGATGCGCAGATTGATGGTATTGATGGGGAAACAATACCATCATTAACGATAGACAAAGGTTCGCATGAGACGATGCTTCATTTGCAATCTTTGGCAGTTCAGATTGTGCAGAAGGCCAAGGCAGATGCCAAACAGATTGTTGATCAAGCACATGATGAAGCAGAACAGTTAAGAGCAGATGCTTATGATGAAGCAGAACAGGTGAGAAGTCAGGCAAGAACAGACGGATATCAGACCGGATATCAGGAGGGAGTTGACAAAGCCACTGCGGAATATGAAGATAAAAAGCAGGCTTTAGATAATGAAATACAACAACAGACAAGTTTGTTCCAAAACGAAAGAGAACAGTTTGTAAAGGACATGGAACAGAATATGGTAAGCTGGTTATGTGAAATGATTCCCAGAATTACCGGAGTATGTGTAGACGGACAGCAGGAAGTATTGCTTTATATGGTAAATGAGGCAATCAAGAACTTAGATGATAGCAGACATTTTGTAATTCGTGTTTCCGAGGCGGATTATCCGTATCTTGAACAACAAAAGGCACAGTTATATGGGGCAGCTAATCCTAATGTGGACTTGGAACTGTTTTCGGATGCCAAATTGTCAGATAGGCAATGTCTGATTGAAACGGAGAATGGTGTTGTGAATGTATCTTTAGATGAGCAGCTTCGCAATTTACAGAAGGCACTTCAGTTAATGATAAGGAAATAGGTGATATTTTGAAACTAGATTACACACCATACTTTTCTATTCTGCAAAAATCATTTGTCCAGGAACTTGGAAAAGTATCTAAGATTGTCGGACTTACTGTTGAATCAGTGGGTCCGCCTTGTAAATTAAATGATCTTTGTAAGATTACTTCAAAGGATGGAACGCAGCACGTAATGGCAGAGGTTGTTGGATTCCGTGACAACCGGGTATTGTTAATGCCATTCGACAGCGTGGAAGGAATCGGTCCGGGAGCATTGGTTGAAAACACGAAAGAACCTTTGAAAGTCAAGGTTGGTGATGAATTACTCGGACACGCATTAGATGGATTAGGAAGGCCTATGGATGGCGCCAAGCTGCATTTATCACAGACTTATCCGATTGAGGCACTTCCGCCGGATGCATTGAAACGTAAGATAATTGATGAAGTTTTACCGCTTGGAGTCAAAGCGGTAGATGGAATGATTACTGTTGGAAAAGGACAACGTATTGGCATATTTGCGGGATCAGGAGTTGGCAAATCAACATTAATGGGTATGTTTGCAAGAAATACCCAAGCAGATGTCAACGTTATTGCTCTAATAGGAGAGCGTGGAAGAGAGGTTCGGGAATTTATTGAACGTGATCTTGGCGAAGAGGGAATGAAGAGATCGGTAGTTGTAATTGCAACTTCGGATAAACCGGCACTTATTCGTAACAAAGCGGCGAAGACAGCGACGGCAATTGCAGAGTATTTCAGAGATCAGGGAAAAGACGTTCTCTTAATGATGGATAATATGACACGTTTTTGTATGGCACAAAGGGAGATTGGATTAGCTTCCGGTGAGCCGCCTGTTACAAGAGGATATCCACCGTCTGTGTATTCGGAACTTCCGAAAGTATTGGAACGTGCCGGTAATGCAGAAAAGGGATCTATTACCGGATTATATGCAGTTCTGGTAGATGGTGATGATTTTAACGAACCGATTTCGGATACTGCAAGAGGTATTCTGGATGGACATATCATGTTATCGAGAAAATTGGGACATAAGAATCATTATCCTGCAATTGATGTATTGCAGAGTATATCCAGATGTATGAGTGGTATTGCAACAAGAGAACATAAAGCGGCTGCCGGTAAACTGAAAAATGTACTGGCAACATACACTGAGGCGGAAGATCTGATCAATATTGGCGCGTACAAAGCAGGCTCCAATCCGGATATTGATTATGCGATTGCAAAGATTGGAAAGGTAAATGAATTTCTGATGCAGGATGTAGAAAGCAAATATCAGTTTGATGACGAAGTTTCGATGCTTATGAATATTTTTGATGACATGACAGATCAAGGGTGATAAAAGATGGCGAAGTTTGTTTATCGGATGGAGAATATTCTCAATATTAAATATAAACTAGAAGAACAGGCAAAACAGGAATATATGACAGTAAGAGTCCGGCTTAATGAAGAAGAAGGGAAACTTAATGCTTTACAGAATCGGAAACAGGAATATTTTGCACAGTACCGTGATCTGTTAAAAGAACGATTGGATGTCCTTCAGATTGAGACTTGCAAGGAAGCCATTTTGTTGATGGATGAATATATTGCAACACAGGAGCAGGTTGTTGCCCGGATTGAAGAAGAGTTAGAACTGGCAATTGCAAAAATGAAGGAAGCGATCAAGGAACGCAAGATTCATGAGAAATTAAAAGAAAAACAATTCGAGATCTTCTTGCAGGAATTAAATCAGGAAGAGATGAAAGAGATTGATCAATTGATCAGTTATCAATATAATCATAGCAGCGATCAAGAGGAGTAGAACCATGGCGAAGAAAGAACGTTTGGAAAAAAATGGAGATCAGGAGAATATTGGAAGCAGAATTTTATCTGCATTCTTTGTAATATTGATCATTTTTGTATGGCTTGCCATTCTGGCTGCGCTGATCAAATTTGATGTAGGAGGTTTCGGAAGTTCGGTGCTTCGACCGATCTTAAAAGATGTTCCGGTTGTCAATAAGATTCTGCCTGCGGCTTCAGAGGAAGAGAAGAAGGCAGAGGAAGAAGAAAATGCGGATGACAACAAGATTGCTACACTTTCACAGGCAAAAGCAATGATTGAACAGCTAGAGGAAGAGAACAGCAAACTTACGGAGAATAATAAGTCATTAAAGGAAACAAATGATGATCTGACCAAGCAGGTGGAACGTCTGAAGGTGTTTGAGGAGAATCAGAATGAATTTCAAAAACAAAAAGAAGATTTTTATAATGAAATAGTCTATGGAGAAAATGCTCCGGATGCCGATACATATATTAAGTGGTATGAAAGTATTGATGCTGCAAATGCGGAATCGATTTATCGACAATTGATCAGCAGCCAGCAGTCGGATTCAGAGATGAAGGATCTTGCCAAGACATATGAGAATATGAAACCGGCAGAAGCTGCGGCGGTGCTTGAAAAGATGAGCAATGATCTTGATACGGTAGCATCAATATTGTCGGCGATGAAGGCAGATGCGAGAGCAAAGGTAATGGATGAAATGGATCCTGCCTTTGCGGCAAATGTTACCAAGAAGCTGATACCATAGCACTATTTATTATCACATAATAAGAAAGGAGGCAATATATGACGGTAAACCAAAATGTAAATGCGTCCAATCTGCTTTTGGTTCGTTCCCAAACGGCACAAATAACCCCAACGGATAATGGAAAGAATTCCGATGCTACAGGTTTTGCAGATGTTCTGGCAAATTCATCAAGGAAGGTTTCGGCACAGGAATCCAACTCGGATGTAAAGAAAGATAAAGCAGATCCGGATGTGAAACAACCGACCGATGATGTGAAGCAGGCTCATAAGATTACAGAGCGGCAGACAGATGACAGCTCAACGGAAAGCAAAGCGGTTGAGAATGATACGGAGATTTCGAATCCGGCAGTGGATGATGACATTTCAAAGGAAAATCTGGAACAGGCTGTATGTCTGCTGACCAATGTTGTATTGTTTGTAATGGATCAGACACAGATGTCATTTGGTGAGCTGAATGAGCAACTGGAGAATCTTGGTATGGATTGGAGTGATCTGACCAATTTTGAAGGAATCAAAGATTTTTTCCTGCAAACCAAAGGAATTGATGCATCGGATCTGCTTGTGGACGAGACGCTCAATCAGGAACTCCAAAGCTTTATACAGGAATGGCAGGATATATTAGCAGCGCAGGATGTACCGGTTGATGATGTATCACAGATCATAGATTCTGTAGATGAGGACCTGTTAGATGACATGATAACAACACATATGATTCCGGTAGAAGAAACCAACGGGGAGCCGGTAACGGAAAGAATGCCGGATGAAGGCAAGACGGTACAGGATAACGCAGCCATTTTCACAGATTCATACCCGAAAGAACAGGTAATTACAAAAGTGAATATTTCAAATGATCCGGCAGGACAACAGAATGAATCGTATTCGCAACAGGATGCAGAGAGTACGACAGAGGACATGGTCAAAGTACAGGATATTACAGAAACAAAAGAAGTTGTAAATCCAATCCTTCAGAATATTCAGGATGCACTTAACAAAGTAACTTCGACTGAACATACTGACAATGTCAACAAACCGCAGCCGGTTGTGGAGCAGATCGTAGAACAGGTAAGAGTTCATATGAATCAGGATGCCACCTCAATGGAATTACAGTTATATCCGGAACATCTTGGAAAGATTCAGATTCATGTAGTTTCCAAAGACGGTGTGATGACTGCCCGGATCGCAGCAGAGACAGAACAGGCAAAACAGGCAATCGAGAATGGACTTGCCAATCTGAAAGAAGCTTTTGAACAACAGGATCTGAAGGTAGAAGCGGTGGAAGTTATGGTTTCAACGGCGGGTTTTGAAAAGGGACAGGATCAGCAGGAGACACCGGAGCAGAAACGAACCGGAGGCAAAACAGGAAAGCTTGTTTATTCAGACACAGAGGAAGAAGAGTTAGAAGAACAGGCGGAAACAGAACGAATGAGAATGACAGGAAGCAGTGTAAGCTATACTGCATAGAAAGGAGGCAACCATGGCAGGTGTAAAAATTGACACATCGATGGCAGGACATACCGTTTCATCTAATAAGACGGACAGTTCATCCGGATCCAGTCTTGATAAAGATGCATTTTTGAAATTGCTGGTGACACAGATGCAGTATCAGGATCCATTAGAACCGACAAGTAACACGGAGTATATGTCGCAGTTGGCACAGTTTTCTTCCGTAGAGCAGTTACAGAATTTAGGATCTATATTTTCTTCTAATCAGGCATTGAATCTGACAGGACAATATGTCATATTGAATGTACCGGATTCTTCAGGTAATACCAAACAGGTAAGTGGTCTGGTGGATTACGTTACAGTTTCGCATGGAAAGACATATTTCCATATTGGTGATGAATATTATGATTCAAGTTATCTTGATTCCGTTGTAAGTCTTGATTATCTGGAGCATTTAATTAAGAATGATGGCAAAACAGATGGAGATGGCACCAAGACGGATGATACTGCTAAGAAAGATAATGACAACGTGGATACTAAGGCAGACACAGAATAGGATAATAAAGGAATGAAAACCTTATGAAAGAGGGGCGATAAGATGGATCTGATATCGAATTCTTTTATGTCGATCGAACAGGCACAGGATGCATACCTGCAGGATGCAAAGAAAGTTAATCGACAAAGTTCTGTATCCAATCAGACATCCTTTCGGCAGATATTAGAGCAGGTCAGTAACCGGAATGATACAGTGAGTTTTTCAAGACATGCAAATGAGCGCTTGTCTAGCAGAAACATCCGGTTGAATGAGGAGCAGATGCAGCGGCTGAATGAGGGTGTGAAACAGGCAAAAGAAAAAAGCATTCAGGAATCATTGGTTATGATGGACAATATTGCATTTATTGTGAATGTGAAGAATAACACAGTGATTACTGCGATTGATCAGAACACAAATGATAGTAATGTATTTACAAATATTGATGGAGCAGTTATTGTATAGCCGGACCTTTTGGAGGCTAGATATCCCCGACTGACAGAAGGGATAACCATCAAAGAGAGTAGGAGGTCAATAATTATGATGAGATCACTTTATTCTGGTGTAGCAGGTCTTAAGACACACCAGACCAAAATGGATGTAATTGGTAATAATATTGCCAATGTTAATACTGTTGGATTTAAATCCAGCCAGGTATTGTTTAAAGACGTGTTATATCAGACAACACAAAGTGCAACCGGTTCGACTGGAAGTTCCGGCGGTACAAATGCAAAGCAGGTTGGTTTAGGTTCCGGTGTGGCAACGGTTTCTGTTTCACAGAAAAACGGTTCTGCACAGTCTACCAACAATCCTTATGATCTTATGATCAGTGGTAGTTCGTTCTTTGTAGTAAATCGTGGAGGAACAAACTACTTTACAAAAGTAGGTGCATTCCAGACAGATGATGCAGGTAATCTGGTTACCGGTAATGGTGATCTGGTAATGGGATGGCAGGTTGACCCGGATGATCCGACCCAGATTAAGAGAGATACAGTCAGTGCATTAAGACCGGAAGCAGAAGAGAATCAGGTTGCTTCACCGGAAATGACTTCCAAGATGTATATGCATGGTAATATTGCCAGTGTGGATCCGAAGTTACAGACAGCAGACGGTGTTGTTACAACTGTTCCGATATATGATAATCTTGGATATGCATATACAGTTAAATTTAAGATTACAGAGTCGAATGCCGGTTCCGGTACATATGATCTTGCGATTGAGTCTATTAAGGACAGTAATAATGTTGATATTCTGCAAAATGGATATACAGCATCTTTGCAGGATGCAACGATCAAATTTGATCCGGCTAGCGGTAAGTTTTACGGATTAGGTGGAGCACAGGGAGTAGGGAAGACCAAGCTTACGATTACATCTACGGATACCACAAAATATGGAGAAGTGTTCAAGGATCATTCTTCTGCAAACCAGTCAGACTGGATCGATTCGATTGAATTGGATTGCTCGAATCTGACAATGTATTCTACAAAGGGTGGCGAGTGTGCAGTTGAAACAGTCCGCGGAGGAACGGATTCTACCGGCGGTGGACGTAGAGTTGGCAGTCTTACAGATGTCAACATTGATACTGCCGGTAAGATTTACGGTGTGTATGATAATGGTGTTACCAAATTACTCGGACAGATTGCCGTTGCAAACTTTATCAATCCGGCAGGCTTAGAGGCAATTGGTGACAGCTTGTACAAAGAGACACGTGCATCGGGTGATTTTGATGGAATTGGTGAAGATATTCAGAATTCCGGTGAAAAGATGACACAGGGCGTATTGGAAATGTCTAACGTAGATCTGTCACAGGAATTTACGGAAATGATCGTAACACAAAGAGGCTTCCAGGCAAATTCAAGAATTATCACAGTTTCGGATACTTTAATTGAAGAACTTGTTAACCTGAAACGATAATGAAAATGGCTGTCATATCAGATGAATTGTCTGATGTGATGGCCTTTCTTAGTTTCAGAAGAATCGATAACGGACGAATTCTTATCATGGACTGTTTGAAAAATGTTTAATATAAAAAATTGAGGTGCGGATATGATTGAATTAACAAAATTAAATGATATAAAATTCATGGTAAATGCGGATATTATTGAAATGGTTGAAGAGACGCCGGACACTGTTGTAACGCTGACAACAGGTAAGAAAATGATTGTAAAAGAGAGCAGACAGGAGATCAGAGATCTTGTGATTGCGTATAGAAGGTCGGTTTTTTGCAGGGATTTGTAAGTTTTAGTAGAAAATGTTTTACATTTATGGTATAATTGCCTAGGTTGGAATAGGAATCCGTATATAGCTATGTGGATTTCAATTATACATAGAAGTGGTGAGGTGGATACAGTGGATATAGCTACAATAATTGGTATGATAGCATCCTTTGCTTTGATGGTATTTGGTATTGTAAGTGGTGATATGGGGGCAGCGGCAATACCGCACTTTTTGGATCCTCCATCTGCATTGATCACATTTGGAGGTGCTTTTGGATGTACATTAGCGAGTTATCATTTACCGGACTTTATAGAGTCTATTAAGACAATTGTACTGATATTTAAAGTTCCTCAATTAGATACAGTAGGTACAATACGCCAGATTATTGATTTATCAAATGTTGCAAGAAAAGAGGGGCTTCTTGCACTGGAAGAATCAGCGAATACATTGGAAGATCCGTTTATGAAAAAAGGAATTTTGCTGATCGTAGACGGTACAGATCCGGAACTTGTGCGTGGAATTCTGGAATCGGAGCTTGTGAATATTGATGCCAGACATCAGTCGCATATTGGATTTTGGAAACAGCTAGCAGCAATGGGTCCTGCCTGGGGTATGATTGGTACATTGATTGGACTGGTACTTATGCTGGTCAACATGGATCCGGACAAGATTGGCCCGAACATGGCGGTTGCGTTGATTACAACATATTATGGATCTGTATTGGCGAACTGGTTATGTTCACCGGTCACCACCAAGCTTACTACGTTGAATGATATGGAAATGCAGTTAAAAGAGATTATGATCGAAGGTTTGTTATCCATTCAGGCCGGAGAGAATCCAAGAGTTATCGAGGAGAAATTAAAGTCATTCCTTGCACCATCCGTTCGGGATAGTTTTGCTGAAGGTGGTGAATAGGATGGCGAAGAGAAGAGAAAAACCGGCAGAAGAAGGTTTACCGGCATGGATGTCAACGTTTAGTGATCTGATGAATCTGCTGTTGTGTTTCTTCGTACTTTTGTATGCGAGTTCGAATGTGGATGAAGAAAAGATTCAGAGAATTATGGCATCCTTTAATCAGGCAAGCTTCAGTGTGTTAGAATCCGGTTCTGTATCATTAGATGAAGGACAGATTGTTTCCGGAGGGGTGACACAGCTTCCGGGAATTGAATCGATATTAGAGTATATTGGTGTTTCTTCAGAAGTAAAAGGAAATAATCAGGATCTATCAGCTACGGGAGCAGATGACGGACAAAGTGATTCGTCTGATCAGCCGGATAGTGTACAACCGAATACGGAAGAGACGATTGTTGATAATCAGACAACAGAGTTGAGCCAGGAAGAATTAAAAGCTCAGGTTGAACAACAGGGAGAGAAACAATCGGCACAGATGTATGATGAGATATCTGAAAAGTTGGAGTCTTATAAGATTGAAGATAATGTAGCACTGGATTATAATTCTCAATACGTTTCTTTGGATTTGAATGGAGCATTGCTGTTTGAAGAAGGACAGGCGGATATCCGCGATGATGCAGCGGATTTCATGAAAAAGATTACTTCTATCCTGAAAAAATATCAGAATTGTATTGTTGAAGTAGAGGGACATACGGATAATGTACCAATTCATAATTCTAATTATCAGAGCAATCGGTATTTGTCTACTGCGAGAGCTACAAAGGTGTATGAATACATAACTGACAATACAGATTTTCCGGATCAGAATCTGAAGGTTGCCGGATATGGAGAAAGCCGTCCAGTTGCATCAAATGATTCGGAGGAAGGACGTTCTAAGAATCGAAGAGTTACGATTAAGATATACAATCAGCTTAATTCAGAACTTCAGGAAACGTCAGAACAATAGATAGAAGATGGGAGATCAGATATGAAGAAGAATTTAATCACAGTAATCATTTTAGCATTGTGTGTTGTGAATTTAATATTGAATATTTTATTGGTATTTGTATGTATGCCGTCTGCAAAGAAGACAAATAACCTTATTTCGGAGATTGCATCTGTATTGAATCTGGAATTAGAGGGCAGCAAAGATGCACCAGCTGTTGCTTTAGAGGATATGGCAACCTATAATGTAGAGGCACAGGTTGTTAATCTAAAAGATGATGGAAGCGGAACCAGTCATTATGTGCAGGTCGGGCTTACGTTAGAGATGGACAAATCGTCAAAAGATTATGAATCACTGAATACTGTATTACAGGAAGCCGGAGGCGCTGTATTTGACGAAGCAAGAAATGTGATTCAGAATTATACATATGAAGAAGTAACGGATCAGAAAGTACAGGAAGAGATTAAGAAAGATATATTAGACAGTTTGCAGAAAAAATATGCAACACAATGTATATATAATATATCATTTAGTAAATTTACAACCCAATAGTTGCTGGATTTGGCTGAATATATGATTCAGACAGAGAAGATGACATTACTATTGGAGGTGAGAATATGGCGGATGTGTTATCTCAAAATGAGATAGATGCATTGTTAAAACAATTAAGCTCCGGGGAACTGGATGTTGATGGGATTAACGAAGAATCTGCGGTTAAAATAAAAGATTACGATTTTACGAGACCGGCGAAGTTCTCAAAAGAACATTTAAGAACATTGGAGATTATATTTGAGAATTTCGGGAGATTAGTTTCGAGTAATCTGCCAGCATATCTGCGAAAGAATGTGCAAGTAGATGTAATGAATTCGGAAGCAGTCACTTATTCAGAATTTTCAAATGCATTATCCAATCCGGTATTGCTTGGAATCGTTGATTTTGCACCATTAAAAGGCAATATTATAATTGAATTGGCTTCGAATTTGGGCTTTACGATTATTGACCGGATGCTTGGAGGATTAGGCGATCCTCTGGATAAACCGAGAGATTTTTCAGAGATTGAATTAAGCGTGCTGGAGCGCATTTTTACGGTATTTGTAGATTTGTTAAGAGAGCCGTGGAAGAATGTTGTTGAGATTCATCCGAGATTGGAACGCATTGAGACAAACTGTCAGTTTGCACAGATTATATCACCAAGTGAGATGATTGCCATTGTAACGATTAATATCTGTATTGGTAATGTTGAAGGATTGATGAACATATGTCTTCCGTTTTTAACATTAGAAGATATTATGGACAAATTAAATACAAAATATTGGTTTTCTACAATGAAGAATAAAGATGAAGAATCTTATCAGGAATTCATCGAAACAGCGATTAACAAAGCACAGATTCCGATGAAAGTAGTCCTTGGAAAAAGTTCAATTTCAGTCATGGATTTTATTAATCTTCAGGTTGGAGACATTATTAAATTAGATTCTCATGTGAATGATGAATTAGATGTGTTTGTAGGAAATATTGTTAAATTTAAAGCATTACCGGGATCGGGTGCTGAGAATTACGCAGTAAAAGTAACAGAAATAATAAGGGAGGAGTAGAACAATGGATGGAATGTTATCACAAGAAGAAATCAATGCCTTGCTTGGTAATGCTTCCGGCGACAGCAATGATGCGACCACAAATCCTGCCTCTGCTGAGATATTAACAGATGAAGAACGAGATGCAATTGGTGAGATTTCTAATATTTGTATGGGAACTGCAGCTACGACATTGTATTCGCTGGTGAATCAGAAGGTAACCATTACAACACCTAAGGTATCAATCTGTACTTGGGATGAGTTAGTTGCAGACTATGAAAAACCATGTGTATTTATTACAATTTCATACAAAGAGGGTATTGAAGGGAATAACGTCTTGATTCTTCGCGAAGATGATGTTAAAGTAATAACAGATTTGATGATGGGAGGAGACGGTACTAATCTTGTTGATGAGTTGTCAGATCTTCATTTAAGTGCAATATGCGAAGCAATGAATCAGATGATGGGTTCATCGGCAACGTCGTTATCATCAATGCTTGGTCAGAAGATTGATATTTCACCACCGAAAGCGGAATTGGTGAATTTATTAGATGATGTAGATTCCCAAAAAGCAGGAATGTTTTTGAATGATACATTTGTTAAGGTATTTTTCAAAATGGAGATTGGAGATTTGGTTGACAGTAGTATCATGCAGCTATATCCAATTGATCTTGCAAAAGAATTATACAAGAAATTTGCATCTTCTAAAGAACCGGCTCCTGTTC